>JBJKSV010000368.1:0-2585 GCA_046703605.1 Limisphaerales bacterium | reverse complement strand
ACCTGGAACGACCGCCGTCAGCACTGCAAACCAGTTCAGTTCTGACAACCACGAGTCTTTCGTGCCGGCCGAGATCGAGGGTGTGATTCGCTTCAAATTCGATCCGGCCAACGATGATTCGCTCTTTATCACATAGATGAGCTTGGAGGGCGGGCAGGCCCTCACGGCAGGAGAGTAATCCGATAGAAACGTTGGGAAGCGGCCGGGGTGGTTTGGTCGGTATAGGTCAGGGATGAACCCGATGCATACAACGCGGCGAGCACTTGCCAGGCCGGATCACTCAGGTTGGCCTTCCACTCGACCTGATACGTCCTGCCCGGCGCAGTGCTCCAGGCAAATGCAGGCCACCCGGCGGATGTCACGCTGATGCCGTTGATCAGGATGCGCTCGACTACCACACCCACGTGCTCGGCATCGCTCAACGGGGGCAACCCGTTGTCTGTAACGCGGACAGTGATGAAGGTGGCGCCGGGGGGGTGGTCAGGAGGCACGGCCCAGGTAAGCAGGCCATTGGTGGGGTTTATGGAGGCGCCTGCCGGCGCGCCCGGATCAAGGCTGAAGGTCAGAGTCTGCGGCGGGGCGTCGGGGTCCGTCGCCGAAGCCGAGAAGCTGACCAGGTTCCCAGCCCAGACGCTCTGGTCGGGAAGCGGGGCCAGAACGGGAGGCGAATTGGTGAACTGGTTGGGGAGGCCCGGTGTCGGCACGGCCAGAAAGTAGATGTTGGTACTGCCATCGGGCCAGCGTCCCTGACTGATGTCCGCCCGTTGGGGACCGTAGTTGACCGCGTCCAGGAGGTGGCCCTGCAGGCTAAAGATGCCGATCGAACCTCCCGACTTGGGGAGGTGGAAAGTGGCGTGCAGGGTGTGGTCCGACCCGCTCAGGCCGCCGTCCGCCCACACCAACGAGAAGCCGTAGGGCGGCAGGACGGTCCCGCGAGGAATCTGCCACTTGGTTTTGTCGCTTAACTTCTCAGTTAGATAACAATCAGACAGATCCACGATTGCGTTGTTGGGATTGTAAAGCTCAAGCCAGTCGTGCGTTTGGCCGTCAGCCGGATCGGAGAGGATGTTCTTATTATTAGCGAGCCATTCGTTGATGACGACGGGCTTGAGGGTGACCGGAACGGAGTTGGTATTGATGATCTCCAGACGGGCGCTCATGCCGGCCAGCGCGTTGCCCTGCAGGTCCAGGGCTTGAAGATTCAGGTCGTTAGTAGCGGCGGCTAATGGCACGATCATGCGCCAATTTCGAACCGTCAGCCAAGTCACCGGCAGCTCCGCGCCGTTGACGGCGATGCTCTTGACAGCAACCGGCGCGACACCCGTTAAAGTGACTGAATTGGCTCCAAGCGCATAATTGGTGGGGCCGGCGACAGTGAAGCTCAGGTCGGCCACACCCTGGTTGGTAAGGGCGCGCAGAATCGAGCCGTGCATGGTCCCAATCCAGCCCTCCAAACCGCCGGGCGCAGCCGGGCCCCGGACCGTCAGACCGTCGTAAGAGGTGGTGGTCAAGCCATTGGCGACAAAAGCGGCATACTTCTTTTCCATTTCGGGGTCCGCGCGCGTGTTGTTCATCGCTCTTTGAGCAATGTCCTGCAAGGCCCGCAGATAGGCTCGCCGGTAGGGGGGGTAACTCTGAAAACGGCCCATGACCGGATCGTTGGCTCCTATGTTGAACAACTGGCTGCCGTCGGGCGGCCAGGTCGCGGTGCCGCTGCCCAGCGTGATGTTCCAATCCCACTTAAGGGCGGTCCATTTGCCGCGCGTGGGTTTGTAAAGGTACATGTTCCACTGGTTCTGGGTGAACCAGGAGTCCCAGTCTCCGGTGGCGTGCTCGAGGGCTGACATCCGCATCCACTCCTCGGTATCGGCCAGCGACTCAAGGCTGGCAGAGTAAACCGGGCTCCCGCTGGGGAGGTTGGCGGCGCCGATCAGCGCGAAGATGTTTGAAAAGTTGTTCGCCGAGTCAGGGTATTGCCGAATCCAATACATCCAACGGTAACGCGCCAGCTTGTACTGGCCGGGCACACCGCTGGCGGTTGTGATGAACCGGCCCAGGACGCACCAACTCTCGTTGTTGAAATTCATGTAGCCTCCGGAGTCCAGGGCCGTGGTGCCTTCAAACCAGGCATTATTCTTGTACAGGAATCCGTTGTCATCGTGGGGCCAGAGTTCCTTGAGCATGTCGGCTCCAGGTACTTGGCTGTCCTCCATCAGCGGACCATGGCGGTAGCCGTTGACGTAAAGGATATAGAACCGGCGATAATCCCAGGGCATCCCTAGCTGCCGGGCCATCCAATACGAGGTCTGCTCACGCTGGAGGGTGTCGTCATCCAGCGGCCCGTTCCCTGGCAGGTGTTGCTTATTAAAGGAGGTGTTGCCCAGGAACTTGTCGTCCTCCGGCATCCTCCAATGTTCGCCGCCGATCGTGGTGACCGGCGAACCCAGATACTGGTGATAGGGGCTGCCCGCAGGCCGACCCGTCCAGTCGTAGATAATGCGCCCGCTGTAACCATCAACAAATGTGCCGTCCTGGTTCTCGTTGCTCAAGCCACCAAGAGCGGCCCAACGATTGACCCAATTCTG
>JBJKSV010000367.1:0-4611 GCA_046703605.1 Limisphaerales bacterium | reverse complement strand
TACTATATAGAGGCCGGTGTTCTTCCGGCCTCCGCCGCCCCACCGCGGCGCACATAACCACAACTATGAACTGCATGTCGGCCCCCACCGCCGGTCCGCCGGGGCAAATCCCCAATAAGCCCACGCTCCACGCGAACCCGTCGGCAACATTTCGACCGCCAACATGGACCCTCCAGGCGCGCGCACCGCAGCCCCTTGGCCGTTCAAGCTTGGATGTTGCCTGTTGGACGTCTTCCGCCTTTCACCGTTCTCCGCTCCCCTCTTCTAGCACTTTCCAGGAGTTTCTAGGACTTTCTAGCACTTATTAGCACTTAATCCCGCCCATGAACCCGGAACCTATAATCCTCCCACTCACCCCCTCCAGCTCGGACCCCTCCAACCCGCCTCCTCCAACCATTCATCGCCGGCGGCCCCGCAAAGAAAATCCAGGTTGCCCAAGCCTGCTGAAGGCTGCGGAAAGCTGCCGAAGCTTCAACTCCCCTCGCAAATGCCAAAAGGGTGTCGGACCTCCAATTCGGATTGAATTGGAGTCCTGCGTCTTTATACTGAGACGAACCGGCGAAGCTCATCAACCCCTTCGCCGGCTGAACGATGCCGATATGCCCTTTACTGCCAGTGAAATTGCCACTCGAATCGGGGGCGAGGTGACGGGAGACGCCACCCTCCTCCTCAAAGGATTTGCCCCCGCTGACCGCGCCCAACCTGGCGACCTGACGTTTGCCGAAAACGAAAACTACTTCACCCGCGCTGAACAAAGCTCAGCCTCGGCGGTCATCGTCGATAGCCGTTTCGTTTCAAGCCGCAAGGTATTGATTCAGGTGCCAAACGCTCGCGTCGCCTTTGCAAAAGTGCTCCCGCTCTTCTTTCCCGACCCGGTGTTTCCAGGAGGGGTCCATCCCACGGCCATCGTCCCCGCCAGCGCGGTTGTGGATTCCTCCGCCTGCATCGGGCCCTACTGCGTTCTGGGCCAGAACGTTCGCGTGGGCCCCCGCTCGGTTCTGCAAGGGTCGGTTCACGTCGGGGCCAATTGCCGTCTGGGCGAGGACGTGTTCGTTTTTCCCAATGTGAGCCTTTATGCCGGAACCGAAATCGGCAATCGCGTCCGCATCCACTCGGGCACTGTCATCGGCTCGGACGGATTCGGCTACGTGCAGGATGGAGGGGTGCATCTCAAGGTGCCGCAGATTGGCAACGTCCTCATCCGGGATGACGTGGAGGTCGGCGCCAATGTGACCATCGACCGCGGCGCGCTGGGCCCGACCATAATCGGTCGAGGCACGAAGATCGACAATCTGGTTCAGATTGCTCACAACGTCACCGTCGGAGAAAACTGCCTCATTGTTTCCCAGGCCGGTATCGCGGGCAGCACCAAACTCGGCAACTACGTCATCCTCGCCGGCCAGGTCGGCGTGGCCGGCCACCTCAAGATCGGCAACCGGGTCTCCATCGCCGCCCAGTCCGGCGTCATGAACAACATCCCGGACGGCGAAAAGTGGCTTTGGACACCCGCCCAACCCGATCGCCATGCCAAACGCCAGATGATAGCTCTCCAGAAATTGCCCGATCTGTTGCGCCGGGTCGCCGAACTGGAGAAAAGGCTCGGGGCCTCAACCGAAAGCGCTGAGGCGGCGGCCTGAGTCCACCCCCTTGCGATTCTGCCCATCTGGGATATTTTGGCTGATGCCATTGCCACCTGATTATCATACACACACTCCTTTGTGCCGGCACGCCGTCGGCGAACCCACCGAACTGGCCGCGCAAGCCGCCAGAGTTGGACTCACCGAGTTCGGCTTTTCCGACCACAACCCGATGAGCCGCGACGACTTCGATAATTGGCGGATGCGCGAGGCGGACCTGGATCTCTACGTTGAGAAAGTCGGGCAGGCCCGCCGCGATCATCCGGAGCTGAACATCAAGCTGGCGCTGGAGGTCGATTTCATCCCCGGCTATGAAGATTGGGTGCGCGATCTCGCCGCGCGGCATCCCTGGGATTACTTCATCGGCTCGGTTCATTACGTGTCCGAGTCCTGGGCGATTGATAATCCCAGCCAGTTGGCCGACTGGAGGGCGCGCGACCCTTTTGAGGTGTGGAGCGCCTATTTCGAGCGGCTCACGATGGCGGCGGAATCGGGGCTCTTCGATATCATCGGGCACGCTGATTTGTGCAAGAAGTTTGCCTTTTATCCTAAAGAGGATTGCACGCCGCTTTTTGAGCGGTTCCTGGACGCCACCCGCGCCGCGGGCGTGGCTATGGAGATCAACACGGCCGGGTTGCGCAAGGATTGCCGCGAGATCTACCCTAGCGCGCGCATTGTCCAAATGGCCGCGCAGCGAGGCATCCCCATCACGTTCGGCTCGGACGCCCATGCGCCCGGGGAAGTGGGGATGAACTTTGCCGAGGCAATGGACCTGGCGTGGAGCGCAGGCTACACGCGGTGCTGCCGCTTTACCCAACGCCGGCGTGAGGAGATAAGTTTCGAGCGCGTTTTATCGGCCGCATAGCGAGGCCTTGACAAATGGCCTGGACTGGATGAGGGCCTTTGCGCATGATGGCGGCCTGCTATGCCAGCAGAGCATGTCCCAGTCCAATATTTATTGACACTGCCCCCACGGATGGCCGACGAGTTCGAGGCGCTCGAGGGCCGGAAGCCCCCGGTCTGGTTTGCGGCCAGTGACCCGCCCGGCAGGCCGCTCGGCTCGGGTGGGGGTGCCGCCAACCTTCTCTTCCGGGCCTGGAAGGAGACAGGCGGAGGGAATTCGTTTGGCCAGTGGCTGCGGCAGGGGCGGAGGCTGGTGCTCCACGCCGGGGGCCAGAGCCGGCGTTTGCCCGCCTACGCGCTCACCGGCAAGCTGTTAATGCCGATACCGGTCTTCCGCTGGGGCCGAGGCCAGCGCCTGGACCAATCGCTGCTGGACCTGCAACTGCCCGATTACCAGCGGGTCCTGGCCCACGCCGGCGCGCGCACGGTTGCCATGCTCGCCAGCGGTGATGTGTTGCTGCGGTTCGGTCGGGAACTGCCGCCCTTTCCGGATGTGGATGTGCTCGGGATAGGCATGTGGGTGGGCGCGGAGACGGCGGAGCATTTTGGCGTCTTCTTCGCCCAGCGGCGCCAGCCCACCCGGATTGCCTTTTTCCTCCAAAAACCCTCCGCGGGGCTGATTCGGGAGTTGGCCGAGGATTACGTGTTCCTGGTGGATACCGGGATGTGGCTGTTGAGCGAACGAGCGGTCAACGTGTTGATGGAGCAGTGCGGTTGGGAGTCGGAGAAGCAGGCCTTCAAAGATGGGACCGTCCGGCCTTACGAGTTCTATGCCCGCTTTGCTCTCGGCTTAGGTCAACTGCCGTCGGCACGAGAGCCGGCGATCAGCGGTTTGACCTGCGCCGTGGTTCCGTTGCCGGAGGCGCGGTTCTATCACTTCGGGACGACGCGCCAGATGATCGAATCGGTGTCGGCCTTGCAGGAGTTGGTGCTCGACGAGACAAAGCTGGGCGTTCCGCGGGGCCGGCACCAGCCGGACCAGGTCACCCAAAACTCAAGGTTCGAGGCCGGCCTGCGGCGGCAGGCCAACCAGATGCTCTGGGTCGAGAACAGTGTCGTGCCGGCCAAGTGGCAAATCGGCTCCGAGCATGTCCTGACCGGCGTGCCTATCAACGACTGGCAGATCGAGATTCCCTCGGGCACTTGCCTGGATTTCGTGCCGGTCGGCGAAAGTGATTTCTGCGTCCGAGCTTATGGGTTTGACGACCCGTTTACCGGCAGACTGCGAGACGGCGGGACGCTCTGGCTTGGCAGGCCGGCTCTTGATTGGTTTGCCTCCCGCGACCTCAAACCCGGAGCATGCGGCCTCGACCCCCAACATGACATCCAGCGATGTCGCCTGTTTCCGGTCATTGCCTTGGGCGACCTGGAGCCTGGGTTTATCGAATGGCTTGTTGCCCATCAACGATGCGGGAAGGACTCGTTCGCTGAACTCTGGCGGAAAGCAACGCGATTGTCTGCGGCCGAACTGCCCGACGCCGTCAACCTGCGCCGGCTTTACGCGCAACGGGCGCTGCTGCGAAGCGGTTGCCTGGAGCCGATGCTACGGAACTTCCGATCGAGCGTGTTTTTCCGGCTAGACCTCCAGGCCACAGCCCAGGCCTACGCCCAGGCGGCAGGCCCCGTCCCGGAACTTAAATTCGGGGAGCACGACGACCCGATGCACCGGGTCCATTACCAGATGTTTCTCTCCGCGGTCCTGCGGTGCCGCCGCCAGGCCGGCTGGGAACGTCATGAGGCCAACGCCTTTGCGCATCTTCGAGAGATGATAGCGCGTGAGGCCCAAATGGCGCCGGTGCGTCCCCGGCGCAATGTCATGGAGGATCAAATCGTTTGGGCGCGAAGCCCCGCCCGTCTGGACCTGGCCGGCGGCTGGACGGACACGCCGCCGTACTGCATCGAGCAGGGCGGACGCGTGCTCAACCTGGCCGTCAACCTTAACGGCCAGCCCCCCATCCAGGCCTTTGCCAGGCTCTCGGCCCAACCCGAATTGGTGTTGCGCTCCATCGACCTGGGGTTCGAAGAACACGTGCGCTCCTACAAGGATCTCGATAGCTTCGATGGGCCAAGC
>JBJKSV010000366.1:0-3107 GCA_046703605.1 Limisphaerales bacterium | reverse complement strand
GGATTTCCTCCTGCGCCATCCTCTCGTCCGGCAGAACCGCCTGCTCGTCGGGCAGAGCATCGGGCGAAACCGAATTGGAATCCTCGGCCGGACGTTCGGCGATCGGCACCAGAGGGAGAACCGCCTCACGCATCGACTCGATCTGACTGACGCTCATGCGCGACTCCGCCGCCAACTCCGCCATGGTCGGCAGCCGCGCCAGGCGCTGCCACAGTTCCTTTTCGGCATTGTCCAGCTTCCTGTAGCGATCCCGAAAACTCACCGGCAACCGCACCGTCCGGCCATGATTCTCAAGGGCCCGCCGCATTCTAAGCCGGACCGCCTGGGCGGCGAATGGAACGAATTGACCGCCCTTGTCCGGGTCGAATTGGTCCACCGCCTTCATTAGCGCAATATTGCCCTCGGCAATCAAGTCCAAGAGCGCCAATCCATGGCCGGCAAAGGTCCGGGCGATGCCCACCACCAGCTTCAGGCTCGCCTGGATGAGCTGCTCTCGAGCAGCCTGGTCGCCCGCCTTCGCCCGATGGGCCAGCGCGGTTCGCTCCTCGTATGAGAGTGGAGTCCAGCTTCCCACCTCGCGAAGATAAATTGTCAGGCACGGATCATTCATATAACCAACCCCACACGGTCGAAGGCGCCCGCAGCCGCTTGGGAACATCGAGCGCCAAGGCGCACCTTCAAGACCTGCTCCCACAATAGCAGCAACCCCCGGCTCTCGTCTGTAGGGGGAGTTCGGAAACCGATGTAAGGAATCTGACTACAGGTGGCCGATAGGAGCGCGGACGCCCCCGCTCGCATCTCCGGGACGCCACAGTGGCGGACGAGGGCGTCCGCGCTCCTATCGCAAGCCTCCCGCAGCTTGGCCTGAGCAGTTACGTTGAGCAGGCTCTACATGCGGTGAGCCGTATCGTGTATCCAGCCCTCCTCCCTGAGGATAGCAATCAACCTCGGATCGTCCGCCGAGAAGGGCGGCAGCCACAAACCCAATTCCTTGCGCTTCCACCATTGGCCGTGCCGGTTCCCAGGCGGGGCAAATTTGTAGAGGAAAAGCACGGCGCGGATGTAGCGCGGGGGGTGGCGTGGAAACGGGTTGTCACCAAAGAGGCTCAAGGTCCCGGGGTCGTTGTGGAGGAGCTTCCAGACCAAGTGCAGTGTCCAGGGATATTCATTGGGTGTGCTCATTGAGGCGAACCACATCTGCCAGTCGAGCCGGGGCTGGTAAGGGGCGATCTGGCGGGGGCGCCGGTCGAGTTTCACGGGCAAGGCGAGGTAAGTGTAATCCTTCCAGGAGGCGTGGTCGTCCGGAAAGGCCGCATCGGTTCCTTGAAAGACGACATTCAATCGCTGGCGCCCGACGGTGCCAAAGGCGCCGTATGTATTCACCAGGTCAAGCGGATCGAAAGAGGTGTTCATCACTTGGCGAGGCGAGATCAGGTTGATCACCGGCTGGAAGCTCAAGAGGGCCACAACTGCGGCGAGGCCCCAGGCGGCGCGCCGCATGGGCAGGCTCGGTTTGGCCGCCATGGCGGCGGCGGAGACGCGGGCTTGGACCCGGGCGGGCATCAACTTTGTCCAGAAGCTGTCGTCAAAACACGCCAGGGCGGGAACGATGGTAAGCCAGTTTAAGAATGAAAGATTGCCGCTAAAGACGAGGGTCAGTTGGAGCAGCACCATAATCACGCCGGCGCTGTGGCGGGCAAGGCGGGGGTAAAAGGCGAACCACGGAGCCACAAGCTCGCCCAAATAGGTGAACAGGACACCGCCTTTCAAGACCCAGTGCGGGAGGAACTGGAACCAGCGGCTGAACGGCCCGGGAATCGGCTGGGTCTCGAAATGATAATAAAGGGCGGTGAGGTCACGCCAGACGGTGTCCCCGCGCAGCTTGATGAGAGCTGAACCGAGCATGATGCGAAAGATGAGCCACCGAAACAGCCAGATAACCACAACCGGAGGCTCGCGTTTGGCAAAAGGACGCCCATCGAACAGAGGACAAAGGAAAATCGCCAGAAATCCCGTCTCCAGGAGTTGAATTTCCCAGCCGTAGCCATACCAGTCCTGGCCCACATGAACGATGGACATGTAGAGGGCCCAGAGCAAGGTCATGAGGCTGGCATTGGCGTAGCCTGCCATCACAATGCATGAAAGACCAAAGCCAGTCCATGCCACGATACGCAACGCCAAGTCGGAATGGGTAAACCAGAATAGCGAAGGCAACCGGGTGAAACCCGCCGAAGCCGATCCCAGAGCGTGCTCAACGCGTTGGAGGAAGAGGCCCACCGGCAGCAGCCCGTGAGAGCCGATGAGCGGCACAATCTGCACCGCCGCGGCGAAAAACGCCGCGGCATAGACAAAACCGAGCAATCGCAGAACAAAAAACCGCGTCAGCCAATAGCTGCCTGCCAAAGAAGCCGGTGCGGAAGGGGGCGTGAATGGAGGATTCCGGGCCGTGAGCGCGCCCTGCGTTTTGGCTTCGTTCATCTATTCAGACCATCAGCGACCTGGCCTGAGTCGTCAATCGCTGTACGGCTACTCGGCATGGCCGTCTGGGGAGCTGTCGCCTGAGGCCAAAGCGGGCGGGGCCAGTTCTACGGGGCGTCCCGGCACTTCCAGCTCCTTGCGGCCCGGAGGCCGGCCAAGCAAACGCTCGAAGGCCTGCGCATCGAGGGTTTCTTTGTGAAGCAATTCGCTGGAGACCAGCTCGAGTTGGTCGCGGTGGCCTATGAGGATCTTCTTGGCCTCCGCATAGGCCTGGTGCAGGATGCGCTTGACCTCCTGGTCCACCTCCTGCGCGGTCTGCTCGCTGCAATCCCGCTGGAATGAGCCGTCGGTTCCAGGCAGGAACATCCCGTTCTGGCGATGGGCACACCGCGCCAGCCCGACGGTGTCGCTCATGCCAAAGACACAGACCATTTGGCGGGCAAGTGCGGTGGCGTGTTCGAGATCATTTTCCGCCCCCGTAGTGACTTCATCAAAGATGACCTCTTCGGCGGCCCGTCCGCCGAGCATGCCTCGAATCCGATCCAGAAGCTGCGAGCGGGTCATGAGAAACTGATCGTCGGCCGGCAGTTGCATTGTGTAACCCAGGGCGGCGCGTCCGCGAGGAATGA
>JBJKSV010000365.1:0-3005 GCA_046703605.1 Limisphaerales bacterium | reverse complement strand
AGCGGGAATTCTCAATGCGCGAGACGGTGTCCCGCACGTCCTTGCGAGGGGGCAAGCCGCGATCCTTCTGTTCGGTCAAAAGGCTCTTGAGGGTGGGATTAAAGACGGAGTTTTTGGCATCGACCTGCCGGATCTTGTTTTCCAGGTTCTGCTGTCGGACCACTTTGCCTTCCTGGGCTATCCAGCTTTGCACCCTCTCGACGACGGGGTCCACGGGCGTATTGGAGCGGGCCGCCTCCGCCTCGGCTCGGAGATAGAGCGCGTCAGCCTTGGCTTGGGCCTCTTCCCATCGGCCATCATTGGCCAGGCGGATGATGGCCTCGATCTCCGGGTCATACTCCTTGCTATATTTCACAACCGGCGGCGGCTTGGGCGCGGCTTCTGCCTGGGGCGCCGGTTTGGAGACAGCGACCGGCTTTGGCGCCTGGCAGGCGGAAAGGAGAATCAGCATCATGATGACGCCGGCCTTGGAGACGCTCCACAAGGGCACACGGCGGATTCGTTCCACACGGAAATCTTTGACTGAATACCGGCGGGATCCGTTCATGTTTCACAGGCGGAACAGGACGGGCGCGGATGAAGCGCCTCCAACCAGACGGGCATCGGCGCTACGCCGACAATTCTGCTTCTGTTTTCCGCACATAAGGCAATTATCCTGAGACCTCCCGGCGGGAAAAGAAAGGAAAATCTCGGGGGCCCGCCTTGACTGGACAACCCCTGAGGCCTGTCTGGCTGAGGAGCTTGTTCAGCATTTGCCCGTCGTGGCCGGATACGCCCGGCACGGTCCCGGCCACAGTCTCCGCGTCTCCGGTGGAGGAGCGCCTCTCAGGGTGTTGAGGCGTGTGAAATGCCTGGCTTCAGGCTTTCTTTTTGAACAGCTCCGTCGTGTCGGCCAGATTGAGTTCGGACAAATCCAATCCACAGCCCGGGTTGCGTCCGCGAGCGATTAGCATCTGGCGGGCGACTCGAGCGGCGGCCGGGCCGGCGAAGTACTTGACCATGCCTACGTTGACACGGGCATCGAAGATAACCACCAGGAGGCAATAGGCATCCACGGCCATGACCAGCATGCTGAAGTTTTCGCCCTGCTGATAAACGGTGCTGAAATGGGTCTCGTGGACGAGACTGGCGATGGTTTGGTTGGCCATGAAGGCCCCGGATGCCAAGGCAGCGAGGCTGGTGAGGTCGAATTGGCGGGCCTCGCCCTGGCTGGCGATGAGAAAGCCGCCTTTGTCGATGACCAGGCCAGTGGTGGCATCGGTTCGGGCGAGCAACTCGCGCAGGGCCTCATCCAGTTGCTGGATATCTTGCTCGATAAGTTGAGGCAGGGTGGCCATGTCATGCGTACTGCGGAGCGCCCTGGCTGACGAATTTGTGGAGCAACATGCGGGTAATCATATTGAGGGTCTCGAAGACGCCTTCACAGCGGTGGGCCGTTGAGGTGAAAGAAGGCACCTGGACTTCGCGGTTGTTGAGCAGAAATTCGAGGTAATCCACCGGCGCGGCATTGGGGAGGTCGCGCTTGTTATACTGGAGCACATAAGGAATGTTCCAGAGATTGAGCTTCAAGGTCCTAAGGTTTTCCTCGAGATTGGCGAAGCTCTCGACGTTCTCGGCCATCTTTTCGTACTGCGAGTCGGCGACAAAGACAACGCCATCGACCCCACGCAGCACGAGCTGGCGGGTGGTGTTGTAGATGACCTGGCCCGGCACGGTGTAGAGCTGAAACTTGGTCTTGAAGCCCTTGATCGACATCGCCTCGATGGGGAGGAAGTCGAAGAAGAGAGTTCGGTCGGAACTGGTTGCCAGGGAGACGAGCTTGCCCTTGTTGCCGGCAGCGGTCTGGACGTGGTCGTGGACCTGAACAAGGTTGGTAGTTTTGCCGCCCATGGCGGGCCCGTAATAAACGATTTTGACCTGGAGTTCTTTTGTCGCCTGATTAATGATCGCCATAAGCTATTTCGGTTTGTGGTTCAGTTGTCCGGCCAGTGCCCTCAATTCCCGCGCGGGCAGAGATGTTCCCCCTCGCCCGAAAGCGGCGAAAAAGATGGAATTGATGCGGAAGACTTGCCACGCCGTGCTGCCCACGACAAAACTCATCTCATGAAGGTCTCCCAGATGGAGCTCTTTGGTCGATTGGGCTAGCTTCGAGAAAATCTGGGGCAGGAATGCCGCCAAGGTTTCGGCGTTGGCATCCTCGGGCAGTTGGCTGGCAACCAGGAGTCCGTCGGGCAGGGCGATCAGCGCCCCCACCACCCCCTCGAGACCGACGGCACGGGAGACGGCTTCATTTGGAGTGGCATGAATGGGCGCAGAAGGCGTTTCCTGAGAAACCAGGGCCTTGCCGTTGGCGTGGTGCGGCAGGGGTCCGGTCTCCCCCCCATTCTTAGGAGCCTGAGGCGCCTCAACCGGTCCGGATACCTGATTGGAGCCAGGAGCGCCGAAGAATAGATTGGGAATGGTTTGGTCGATGGCCGGCTTTTGGTGCGTAACGGCGGTCTTGCGGCGGGCAAAGAACAGCGGCGCGACGATCCTCAGGGGCAGCTCCAGCATGGTCTCATCGAGGGCTGATGGCGGCAGTTGCGGTGTAATCCAGCCTCGCAATGCCCTCCAACTGAAGAGGATTCTGCCTTGGCGAAGCGCCCCTTCGACCAGATCGAGGGGCATTGAGACCTTGGCATCGAAAGAACCAAGCTGCGCGATCTGCGCCCGAATGGGTTCCGGCCAGCTTTCCGCCAAGGGGGCCAACGGCATGCTAAACGGCTCCAGACCCGCTTGCACAACCGCGGAGCAGACTGCGGCGACTTGAGCAGGCGGGGCAGCGGGCGGTGGCTCGGGGGCCAACCGCAAGGGGGAGACTCGGGGGTTTTGAGGCAGCGGGCCGGAGACCGGCGCGGACGGCCTGGAGATGGGCGAAATCGAAGCCCGGTCAAATCCCGTCGGCGATAAGCGAAGCTCGGTTGTGGGGTGCGATTGAGGCGACGCGAGGCCAGGAGGAACCGGTG
>JBJKSV010000364.1:0-5410 GCA_046703605.1 Limisphaerales bacterium | reverse complement strand
AAACCCAGTTCATCCAGGTGATTTTGCTCACTGCGCTGCACGGCATGGTCATAGGCGCGGCGGCGCTGATCGTGCAGGTTGTCGATTGCCTTGCGGTCTCGCGTGGCCAGCAGCACCTCCTCCCGGGTTCTGCCCACGACCTTTTCCGCGGCCTTGACCATGGCGCCCAGTTGTTCGCAGCGTTGCTCCCACTGGCGGCACCAGGCGCGGACCTGCTGAAGCCGGGCCACGCTGACGCCCGCGAGCACTTCGGCGCCCAACGTCTGCCATGCCGCCGCCCGCTCGCGTCCGGCGGCCCCCAGCCGGGCGGTAGCTGTCTCACTGGCTCGCAAGGCCTCCGCATAACGCTGCTGTGCCAAACGCTCCTTTTGTTCCCGTAGCATGCGCAGGGGTTGAAGAGAAAAACTGAAGGATTTCATACTTTATTCACTTCCAGCTTCACCGCGGGCAGAGGCGGGGCCGCGGCCAGCGCCTCCTTCAGCAACGACCAACTTTGGGCGGTGCTAAAACTCTCGTGAACCCCCTGACGCAAAAAGGCATTGAGGGGGTCGTGCAGGGCTATGGCGCGGTCAATGGCCGGATTGCTCCCCACCGCGTAGGCGCCGATGCCGATCAGGTCCTGGTTGCGCCGGTAGAGCGCTAAATGATCGCGGGCGGCGGCGACAAGTTCCAGTTGCGCTGCTTGCAGCAAATCGCGATTCAACCGGCTTACGCTCTCCAAGACGTCAATGGCCGGATAATGGTTTTGTGTCGCTAAGTCGCGCGAGAGCACAATGTGGCCGTCCAGGATCGAACGTACCGCGTCGGCAATTGGGTCGTTCATATCGTCAGCTTCTACCAACACCGTCAACAGGCCGGTGATATCTCCCTTTTCACCTGTGCCCGCGCGTTCAAGCAGTTGGGGCAGCAGAGAAAAAACCGAAGGCGTGTAGCCGCGCGTGGTTGGCGGCTCGCCGACAGCCAGCCCGATTTCCCGTTGCGCCATCGCCAGACGCGTCACCGAATCCATCATCAGCAACACGCTTAAGCCCTGATCCCGGAAAAACTCGGCAATCGCCAGCGCCAGGTATCCTCCTTTGACGCGGTGCAACGCCGGTTCGTCCGAGGTGGCGACAATGACGATGGATTTGCGGCGGCCCGCCGCGTCCAAGTCACGCTCCAGAAACTCGCGCACCTCGCGTCCCCGTTCCCCGATCAGCGCAATGACGTTCACATCCGCCTCGGCGTGCGACGCCATCATTCCCAGCAGCGTCGATTTGCCAACGCCGCTGCCGGCAAAGATGCCCAGGCGCTGGCCCCGGCCGCACGGCGTGAACGTATCCAGCGCCTTGATGCCCGTTTGGAAAACCTGTCCGATGCGCTGGCGTTTAAGCGGGTGCGGCGGCTGGAGGTTCAGCCCAACCCGGTGGTCCGTTTGGGGCACTCCCAACCCGTCGATGGGCCGTCCCAATCCATCGAGCACGCGGCCCTTAAGGCCGTTGCCCACCCCCAGACGCATCGGCGCGCCTGTGGCCGTGACCTCGCTCCCAGGATGAATCCCGTGCAGTTTTCCCAGCGGCATGAGCAAGAGCCGGTTGTTTCGGAAACCAACAACTTCGGCCAACGTGAACCCGTCATGGCGGACGGATTCTATCCGGCACAACTCCCCTACGGCGGCGACAGGGCCTTCCGACTCGATTATCAGGCCAATCACCTGGGCAACACGACCGCACGTCTCGGTCACGCGCGCCTGGCGAACGCGCCGCAACGCCTTCTCAAGCCGATTGGTCGGGCATGGCAGGGTCGCAATCATTCGGTCAACGACTTCTGGAGTTGCTCGATCTTGGTTTCCCTCCGGGCATCGACCAGGCCGAAGCGGGTCTGCACCAGGCAGCCCCCTCGACTCACTTCCGGGGAGCCGACGAACCGGAGCGGTCCCGCTTCCGGCAAGCCTTGAAGAATCGCCGACTGGTGCTTGCGCAACAACGCCAGGTCCTCCGGGTGCAGTTGGATGGTAACCTCGGCGGTCTCCTTTGTCTGCCCGACGGCTTCTTTCACGACACGCTCCACCAACTCCGGTGTGATGGGAAGACCGGCAACGATCTTCTGCGCGGACTCGAGCGCAATTTGAATCAGGGCGCTCTCGGTTTGCTGAACGACTTCCGGCACGGCGCGACGCAGGGATTCAAAAAGCCCTTCCTGCAAATCGAGCAGTGCCTTCCTCTCCCGCGCAAGCCGTTCAGCCAAGTGCCTTTCCCCTTCGTTGCGGCCACGCTCGAACCCGGCCTGTTCGGCGGCGCGCAGACGCTCCTCCACTTCGCTCTGTGGAACCAACCGCTTCAGGCTCACGTCTCGCAGCCGTTCATTTAGCATGATGGACTCAGACCATTTCATATTCCGTGCTGCGCGTTTCATCCAGGTCAATCTCGCCATCCGCCTCGAGTTTGCGCACGGCGTCTATGATCCGCAGTTGAGCGGCCTCGACCTCACGAAGTCTCACCGGCCCCAGCGCGGACGTCTCGTCCACAATGGCTTCGGCCGCCCGGCGCGAAATGTTCGACAGGAGCAGCTTTCGGAGCGGTTCGCTGGCCCGCTTGAGTGAGAGCGCCAGGTCGCGTGTCTCGATCTCGCGCATGATGCGCTGAATGTACTTCGGGCTGAGCGCCAGCAAATCCTCGAAGGTAAACATCTTCTTCCGGATGGCTTGAAACAACTCCGGATTGCCCTGCTCCAATTCCCCCAGCAGGCTGTGACTAATGGTTTTGTCCATGGCGTTGAGAATGTCGGCCGCGGGGGTGACACCTCCCGTCTGATTGAGGATGCGCGCCTGTTTGACGCCCATCTTGGCGTTGAGCACGCTCAGCACCTTTTCGGCTACCTCAACCGGTGTGGGCGCCAGCGTCGCCAGACGTTCCAGTACGGGGCCACGCTGTTCCGGGCGCAGCAGGCCGATGAGTTGCGCCCCTTTTTCGGGCGGAAGATGGCTCACCACGAAGGCAATGGTCTGAGGTTGCTCCTCGCGAATCAGGTTCAGAATGCTGCGGGCATCCAGTTCCGCGATGCTCTGCAGCGCTCCGACCTCCATTCGGTTGGGCATGAGCCGGCCCAGAATATCGCTGGCTTTGAAGTTGCCAACCGCCTTCTCCAGCACGTTGCGCGCCACGTCCACCCCCGCCGTTACCGCCGTGCTCGCGGCGAGCGCGACCTCCGAAAACTCTCGGAGAATGCCCTGCTGTTGCTCTCGGGTGATGAGGCTGGAGCGGGCCATTTCGCGGGAAATCGCCTCGATCTCTCGCGGCGGGAATTGCTTCAGGATCGGCGCCGCCCCTTCCGGTCCCAACATGACCAGCAGAGCGGCGAGTTTTTGAGTTTTGTTCAGGGCCTCGGCGTCGGAGGCGGGGGCGGGAATTTCAAAGGACGCGGGCATTGGGTCGAGGGGTTCTTGGATTGCTCTAAGAGTCTTTACTAGTTGGATCTCTGGTCGTTATTCATCCAATCCCGGATGGCCTGGGTCATGTTGACCGGGTTCTCCTTGATCAGCCGGTTCAGCACGTCCACCGTCACCACCCCCGGCTGGGTCTCCGGTGTCCAGACGCCATGGCCATTGCCATGGCCGTTGCCGTTCATTCTCGGGCTGCGGGTCATCGGCAGCCCGATGGGAATTTCCTGGATGGGAGTGCGTTTGAACAAGCGGAACAGGAGAATAAACGCGATCAGCCCCAGAGCCGGATAAATCAGGTTGCGGGCAAGTCTCCACCAAAAATCCTCCTTTTGCTGCTGATCCAATTCCTGCGTCACTTGGGTGGCAAACTGATCGTTGAAGGGCATCTCCTCCAGCGTGATGGTGTCGCCGCGCGCCGGGTCCAAACCAATGGCGTTGGAGACGATGCCGCTGAGTTGCTGGAGTTGCTGAGGCGTGCGTTTGAGAAACTGCCGATCGGCGCCGCTGCCCTTGGTTTGCTCGGCTACTGTGACCGCCGCCGTAAGCCGCTTGATGCCTCCTGCCGTGTGGACGAGATTGCTGGTCGTCTTGCTGATTTGATACTGGATGGTGGAGGTCGTCCGTTCATTCTGGGTGGTGGTGGCCGGCGTGTCCGCGACGTCCGTGCTGTTGGAACTGGCGTTGGTATTGGCTGAAATGCCTGCCGCCAGTTTGGGGGTGCTGGAGGTGGTCCGCGTGGTGTCGTCGTTCTTGGTCTGCATACTGACGACCTGGCCGTCCGGGTCGTAGCTCTCCGAAGTGCGTGTCAGCGTGTCGAAATTCAGCTCGGCCGAAACGCGGACCACCGCCTGCCCCGGCCCAAGCACCTTGTCGAGCATCCCCTGCGCCTTCTGGGTGAGGGACTGTTCCAGCGCCCGCTGCGCGGCCAATTGCGAGTTGCTCAAGCCGGCCAGCGAATCGTTGCCTTCGTTTGCCGAGAGCACGTTGCCCAGATTGTCCACGACCGTGACGTGGTTGGGCTTGAGCCCCTCAACGGAATTGGCGACGAGAAAGCGGATGGCGTTGACCGTCTGCGGATCCAGGGCCGTCCCGCCGCGCACGTGAACAAAGACTGAGGCTGTTGGCTGTTTGTCCTGGTCCAGCAGCAAGCGATTCTCCGGCATGACAATCATGACCCGCGCTGATTCCACCGCGTTGATCTGGCTGATCGTGTGCGCCAGTTCCCCATCCATGGCGCGGATATAGTCAGCGCGCTGCACAAAGTCTGAAATGCCGAAGTTCGGCTTGTCGAAGATCTCAAAACCCACCCCATCGCTGTTCGGAATTCCCTGCCCGGCCAACTGCATGCGCACCGAATAAACCTTCTCCTGAGGCACCAGGATCGCGCTGCCTCCCTCGCCAATTTTGTAGGGAACTTTTGCCGCATCTAACGCCGCAACCACCTTCCCCGCCTCCGCGGACGATAATCTGCCGTAGAGCAGGCTGTAAGGCGTGCGCGAAGACCACCACGCAATTCCCAGCAACCCGGAGGCCAGCAGCACGGTGGCCGAAACCACCGTAATGCGCTGCGTCCAGCCCAGTTGGTTCCAGATCTCGCGCAGTTGCGCGCCGAGTTTGGCAAAGTTGTTCATGTGTGCAAGGATTGAGCCGCCGGGCCGCTAACCGGCCGAAGCGGGCGCCTCCACTCCAATCCTCTTACCCAGTGCGGTCGGGCCATTCTTCTCATATCTGCATTTGCATCACTTCCTTATAGGCATCGAGCATCTTGTTGCGCACCTCGACCAACAGTTGGAATGAGACATTGGCCTCCTCCATCGCGATGACGGCTTGATGCAATGAAACTTCGTCTCCGCCTTGCAGACCGCTCACCGCCTTCGCCGCGGCGCTCTGCTTGCCGTTGACCTCCGCCACCATCTTGTCCAGCAGGTTTGAAAACGACCCGCCCTCCGGCTGCGCAGCCGGCAATGCTTCTGCCTGCGAGGGAGAACC
>JBJKSV010000363.1:0-4328 GCA_046703605.1 Limisphaerales bacterium | reverse complement strand
CCCTCAGACTCGCGAGCCCGCGAACGTGCCGCGACAAAAAAATGCGCGGCGGCGCATGTAATTGGCGCGGCAACCAGCACCACCCGGCAGCAGGCATTCGCAATTTCAGCTCTCTCTTGGTGGTCCGATGTTGGCTGGTTAGTCTTCAACGGTTCAATTTCACCCTGCCTTGACTCATTTCCTGCTCTGTTTATGATCGCGCCTTCATTCGACAGTTCTGAAGTTGGAATATTGAATTATGAGCACAATCTATGACATTAAACCACGGGAGATCCTTGATTCTCGCGGCAACCCCACCGTCGAAGTAGAAGTCGCCCTCGCCGGGGGCGCGGTGGGCCGGGCGGCGGTGCCTTCGGGCGCCAGCACAGGCGAGAACGAGGCCCTGGAGCTGCGGGACGGCGACAAACAGCGCTACCTCGGCAAAGGCGTGAGAAAGGCGGTTAAGAACGTCACCGAGAAGATCCTCCCCGCCCTGGAGGGAGTCGATGCGCTCGATCAGTTAGCTGTGGATCGGATCATGCTGGATTTGGATGGCACCGAAACCAAATCCAAGCTTGGGGCAAACGCCATTCTGGCCGTGTCGCTGGCCACAGCCAAGGCGGCGGCGGCGGCGCTGGGAATGCCGCTCTATAAGTATCTCGGGGGCGTGAATGCGAAGGTCCTGCCTGTTCCGATGGCAAACGTTATCAATGGCGGCGCCCACTCCGACGCCCCGATCGATTTCCAGGAGTTCATGATTCAGCCCCACGGTCTGCCGACTTTCAGCGAGGGCCTGCGCGCACTGGCCGAAACCTTTCATGCTCTCAAGGGGGTCTTGAAAAAGCGCGGCCTGAGCACAGCCGTAGGCGATGAAGGCGGGTTCGCCCCAAAACTCGAGAGCGTGGAGGACGCGATCGAGGCGATTCTGCAAGCCATCAAGGATGCCGGTTACAAGGCGGGCAAAGAGATTTATCTCGCCCTCGACACGGCCAGCAGCGAATTCTACAGCGGCAACGGCTCCTATACCTTCAAGAAGAGCACCGGAAAAAAGGTCTCCGGCGAAGAACTAATCGACTTGTACATAGAGCTTTGCAAGAAGTACCCCATCGCCAGTCTCGAGGATGGTTGCGCCGAAAACGACTGGAAGAACTGGAAGATGCTCACTGAAAAGCTCGGTGATAAAATCCAGCTTGTCGGGGATGACATTTTTGTGACCAATGTCAAATTCCTGCAAAAGGGCATCGATACCGGAACGGCAAACTCCATCCTGGTCAAAGTCAACCAGATAGGCACACTGACAGAGACTCTCGATGCGGTCCGCCTGGCCCAAACCCACGGTTACACGGCCGTTCTGAGCCACCGTTCCGGTGAAACCGAAGACTCAACTATCGCCGATATCGCCGTCGCAACAAACTGTGGCCAGATTAAAACCGGCTCGATGAGCCGCTCGGATCGTTTGGCCAAGTACAACCAGTTGCTTCGCATCGAACAAGAGCTAGGCGAAGATGCGGTTTATGCCGGGAGATTGGCACTGCACAAAGGCCTGTAGATAAATCAGTTACGCACTCGCTCGCGACGCGATAGGCGACGCCCGTCGCGCGAGTGCGCGCGGGCTCAGGAACTCTCAGTGCCCGGTTCAAGGGCGTCGCGGCATGGCTGCGGTTTGAGATCGCATCTTCCAAATATCAGATCGCAGTCGCACCACTGGATTTCCTCAACGCGAACCCCAAAAATGCGTCTTCCGCCCCTTGACGCCGGAGCGATCCGGGGCAATGGTACAAGTGTGAATGAAGCATGGTTTCGAGTGGGAAGGCGAGAGCGAGAAAGGGTCGAAACGGTGCGGAGAGGTTCTTTGAAGAATCAGAGAATGTTTGAACGAAAAAACGCCCGAGGGCATCTATATTTCTGAAGGGCGAGAAAAGATTTCGCTGTTCGTTTAGGGTTAGTATAGAGGTTTTGCTTGTAATGCGGTTCGAACAGCGATTGAATAGTTGGCCGCATTACCCTTCTGAGCGCCTGGGTGAAGGCGTATAAACCTCGTCACCACTGAGAGCCGGATGCAAATCCGGCTCTTTGATTGTACAGGGACAGCCCGGCGGTGCGTCTCTCTGCTGGACAGAGGAGCGCCAGCGCGCTACCCTGCCACGCGATGAGACATCAACTCGACTTCGAGAAGCCCATCGCCGAGCTGCAGGCCAAGCTTGACGAGCTCAAGAAGCACCCGGATACCCATTCGCTCGGAATCAGCTTCGAAGAGGAAGTCGCCACCATCGCCAGGAAGCTCGAGGAGACCAAGCGGCAAATCTTCTCCAACCTCCGGCCTTGGGACAGGATAAAAATTGCCCGGCATCCCAAGAGACCGTTTGCGTTGGACTATATCCAGGCCGCTTTTACGGGGTTTAGCGAACTGCATGGAGATAGGCTTTTTGCCGAAGACCGGGCCGTTGTGGGAGGGTTTGCCTATCTTGGGACCCACAAGGTGATGGTCATCGGAACGCAGAAGGGGCGTGATACCAAAGAGAATATCATGAGGAACTTCGGTTCCGCGCATCCCGAAGGCTATCGCAAGGCCTTGCGCCTGATGAAGTTAGCGGACAAATTCGGCCTCCCAATCATCACCCTAATCGATTCCGCCGGCGCCTATCATGGCCTCGGTGCTGAAGAGCGGCACATCGCCGAGGCTATCGCGGTGAATTTACGCGAAATGACGCTCTTGGAAGTTCCGATCATTGCGGCGGTTATCGGCGAAGGCGGTTCGGGGGGCGCCTTGGGCATCGGCGTTGCCGACCGCGTCCTGATACTCGAAAACGCCTATTATTCGGTGATTAGCCCTGAAGGATGCGCCGCCATTCTCTGGAAGGATCGGTCGGCCGCGCCCAAAGCTGCCGAGGCGCTCAAGATCACGGCCAAGCACCTGCTCGAGTTGGGTCTGGTCGATGAGGTGGTGCCTGAGCCGCTTGGCGGGGCGCATGCCGATCACGAGACAACCATACGGACGCTTCAGCAATGCCTCCTCAAGCATCTCGATACCTTATCTCAGATTTCCCCAGCGGAACGCCTGCGGCAGCGTTATGCCAAATTCCGAGGCTTCGGCCATTATCAGGAAGAAGAGGCGGCGCCGGTCGGACCCAAATCCAAACAACCTCAGGCACCGGCCTAATCCGCTGAGAGATGCCGAGGATAGACTGCCGGTTGCAATCCCGAATGAACACCCATCCACGCGAATGCCGGGCCTTTTGGGTTCATTCGTGTCCACTGGTCGTTTGCTTCGTTGTCGTCCCTCTCGTGAACCCCTCATCCAAACCGCCATCAAGTGCTCTACCCCTTCGTATTTCAGCCCATCTTTAAGGAACGCGTCTGGGGCGGACGCAGCCTCGAACGTCTTTACCAGAAACGGCTGCCTCCGGCCACTCCGATCGGCGAATCCTGGGACATTTCGGACCGCCCGGGAGATGCCAGCACCATCGCCAACGGCCCCCTGGCGGGACGAGACTTGCGCTGGCTCATGGAAAACCACGCTTCGGAACTGCTCGGTTCCGTCCAGGCCCAGAATGGGCGCTTCCCCCTGTTGATCAAGCTCCTGGATGCTCGCCAGACCCTCTCGTTGCAAGTGCATCCTCCCGCCTCCGAGGCGGCTCGCCTGGGGGGTGAACCCAAGACAGAGATGTGGTACGTGGCCGATGCCTCACCAGAAGCCGAACTCTACGCGGGCTTGAAGGCCGGGGTAACACGGGAGGGGTTTGCCGCCTGCATTCAGACCGGCCAGGTGGCCGAGTGCCTGCACCGGGTGCCGGTGCAACAAGGTGATGCAATCTTTTTGCCGAGCGGCCGCGTGCATGCGATTGGGGCCGGATTGGTGATCTTCGAGATCCAGCAGAACTCCGACACGACCTACCGCGTCTTTGACTGGAACCGTTCCGGGCTGGATGGGAAACCCCGCGCGCTGCACATAGCCGAATCGCTGGCGTGCATTGATTTCAAGGATTTCGAGCCTGCCTTGATTGAGCGCGAATACTCTTCAAAGAACGGCCTCGAATCCAGGACTCTGGCTCACGACCCTTTGTTCAGAGTGGAACTCCTCCGCGCCAAAGTCCAGGCACGGCCCCCAGTCGCCCAAACCGGCCTGCACATCATCGGCGTGGTGAAAGGCGGGGTTTACGTTGATGGAAACCAACACCCCGTGGAACTGCAAAAGGGCGAGTTCTGCCTGATCCCCGCGGGCGTGAAATTTCCGGAAGTCACCGTCGCTGCAGGTTCAGAGGTCTTGTGGATTCAGCCAGGAGAATGATTATGTGCGAGCAAAACCTCAGGGAACTTGTGGAAGATGCCCCTGTGGGCATCTACCAATC
>JBJKSV010000362.1:0-3526 GCA_046703605.1 Limisphaerales bacterium | reverse complement strand
GGAAGTGCCTGGGATAAATGCCTTCGTGGATGGCCCGTTGTTTGAGCTCATACATGATGTCGGTGATCCGTATTTCGCGCGGGCACTCGACCGTGCAGGCATAGCAGGAGGCGCATAGCCAAATCGTGTGGCTGCGCAAGACCTCGTTCTTGAAATCGCCCCGTGTCAGCGCCATCACCTGCCGGGGCGTGTAGTCCATGTAAATACTCAATGGACATACTCCCGAGCAGGTGCCGCATTGGATACAACTCTGCAACTCCTCGCAGCCGGCAACGGACATGACTTCTCTGCCGAAGCCCTTTACCCGGTCCGCATCATACTTTATGGTTCGCTGGACTTCCATCATTTGCGCCTCGCCTTCCCATTGAGTGTCCCGGAGCCCTAGCAACCTCGAAACACCACTTCGCACTTTCTTCTTCTACTAAAACACGAACCAATAACATTTTCTCAACATACATTGGCAAACACTTCCCATCTTTTGCGCCGCACAATTTAATTCCGCTAATGGTGTATGGTCAACTCTCCGAGGCTCGCTGAAAAACAATCGCGCGTTTCACCGCCGGCTGGTCGAAGATGTGGAGGTTCGCTCCCCAGCCGCTGAAATTGGCCACGGCGTTAATATCGGGTGCTCAGCAAATGCGCCTGATCTGTCCGGTGACCCTACGGCTGATTGGGCTCAGGCGATTCCGACCACATAATAGGGCTGGTTATTCAGTGTCGAGTTCAGGCCGGGGTAGAGCCAGGCTGCGCCCTCCCGCTGGAATTCAAAATAGTATTGGATCGAGAATGGCGAATCGGTGTAGTCGGCCGGGATGACGGCTCCGAAACTACCCGCCTGGAAGCGCATCGGTTCAACGCGGAAGTGTTCAGCCTGGTTGATGCGCCGGTAGAACAGCCGGACTGAGAGCGCAGCCGGCCCGGGCGCGGGAAGCGGAACGCTCAGGCTCAAGGGCAGCGGGTGAGCGCGTTCAAATGTCCGCGGCGGGAGATGGTTGACGGTCAGTTCCGGGCGCTGTGGCGTTCTAAAGACCCTTTCAAGCGTCTTGGAGATGGCCTCTGGCTCATGGGGTTGAGCCTCCCGATCGGATCCCCCCTTGAGGATTCGTTGCATATCGCCGAGGTCCAAATCGATGGCCGTCAACCGGTCCTCCCAGTGGCCTCTAAGTTGTGGCTCCAAGCCGAAGGTAATGTCGGCGAGGTAGATGCCTTTGGCGCCTGAGGCGAGTTGCGCCCAGGCCTCTCGTGCCTGGCGATAGGCGCCAAGGGCCTCTTCCAGGGTGTGTCGATCCCCGGTCTGCTCGTGCAAGGCGTAGAGAACCGCGGCCTGGAACTTGTGGGCGAAGAACCGGCCCAGCCCGCTTTGAATGGCGACGTCCGCGGCAAAGCGCCGGAAGGAAGCGGTCCGTGGATTCGGCACGAGACCCCGCGCGCGGGCCAGCTCACGAGAGGCGGTCTCGGCCAACTCGCTCAACCAATGGGCCACTTCCAAGGGCGAATATTTTCCACTCGCCCTGGAGGCGAGCAGTTCGCGCGCGCAATCATCGATACGGGAGAAGAGTTGCGGGTCGAGCGGGCTGACGGTTCCAAACCGCTTTGGGCTGGGGGTATCGCCGTAGGTATGATTCCGGCGCGGATCGACGATGGGCATGTTGGTGTAAAGCTCCGGCCAATAACTATTGTTGGCCGCTGAAGGCGCGTGTGCCGTCGTAATCAAGGGCAGGATGCGACCGGCACAGGCCAGGGCCGTTTCAACGGCGGACGCCCCCGGCCCGAACTGACGGTTTAGATGCCGGCGCCACGTCTCTGGGCTGGAGTCTGGATAGTAGAGCAGGCGTCCCCAAAGCCGATACGTGTAGCGGTACTTCTCAAAAGAGCCGCCAACAGGCTTCAGCGAAGCGTCGGCATAAGCGTCTCGTCCCCCGGTCCGGCCCGAGCCTTTGCGGCCTTTGAAGGAAAGCGGTTCGAAAAACTCCATCCCAGCGCTGCCGCAGAAGCTGGCCGCGCGCCCGTAACCGGAAGCCAGGGCAGGATCGGCCCAGAGCAACAGGCGTTGCGTGCCTGGCCAGACCCGATGCACCACGTCGTAGCGGCGTCCCTCGACCAGCAAGTCTCCATAGCCGTAACGGAGAAAACTGCGCGAGCCTGAACTCCTGGAAAAGAAGCCGTGGTCTATTTCGCCGGGGCGTGGCATTTCCGTAGGCCGGATCGAGGCCTGGTGATAGCCCAAGCCAAGGTGTTCGGCCCAAAACTTCGGCGAAACGCTCACCGGCAGCCCCGTCTCGAGCGCCACCTTTATCATCTGCGCATCCATGCCTTTGGCATGCATGTCGAGCCGGACCCTGCGCCCGCACCGGACCAGCCCGTCAAAGACCGTTCTCCAGAATCCGTAGCTCCCCTCCGGAACACCGCTCTCGCCATGAATCCGGAAGGTGACGCCGCTAATCGCCGGGCAGGCCCTCAACAACTGGCGCAGGGCGTCCCGGCAATAGGCCGCCTGATTGGAGGGCGCCAGACCATCGATGCGATAGTTGACATCGGGGCTGTTGGTCCAATGGTAAGCGTGGGTCCAAATGCCGAGCTGAAATTCCAGGCCGCGCGCCTCCGCCTCGGCGCTGATAAACCGCAGCATCTCCAGATTCCGTTCCCTCTCGGCGTTGGGGAGCCCCGTAACACGCACGTCATAGCCTGGAACCTCCACCAGGAATGGATAGGCAAAATAGAAATAGGCGTCGAGGATGCCCGAGGGAAAATCGTAACCCAGCCCGAAGCCAAGATGGAAGCGGTTGAATCGTTCCATCGCGAGCATCGAGAGGTACCGCCGCCAAAAGCCCTTCTCCCAGTACCAGGACTTGTCTTCCACGTCGCTGGCAAACAGGCGCATGATGCCGCGGACCCGGTTTGCCGGCGTCTCGACGAATGGCCGGCCCAGGGTCAGGGCTTGCCGCGGTTCGGTTGCCGCGCCTACCCGGTCGGCTAATTCCAGCAGCGCGTACGTCAGGCCTCGAGCATCCGTTCCGCAAGCCAGCACCACCGGCCGGCTCTCGAGCACCGTGTGTGCCAGGCACAAGGCCTCGGGCGTCTCAGGCATCCGCAGCGCCATTTTCTCAAGCAGGTCACCCGCAACGGGGCGCCGGCTTCCGGTAGCGATAACGCACAGCGCATCGCCCGGAGCGTCCGTGACGCGGGCCACGCCAAGCATCGAAACTCGCTTGCGCCCTAACGCATTCTGGAATTCCTTGACGGCTTGGAGCGACGCCGGCGCGCTGGCAACCGGATCATCGGGATCGACAACGACCGCGACCCTGTTGAATGGGGGCAGGCGATTCGCCGCCTGGCATTGTCCCTCCGGCACAACAAAACCCGCGCCTGCGGATGCGCCGGCAACAGCGATGCCGGCCTTTCTCAAGAATTCTCTTCGGTTCATCTGAGCTCTTGGGCTATATCGTGTCAGCAGACTACGCCGCCGCAGAGAGGCGTCAATGGCAGATGTTAAACGGCCGGCAATCCTCGGTAATGCGCGTCACTC
>JBJKSV010000361.1:0-4404 GCA_046703605.1 Limisphaerales bacterium | reverse complement strand
GCAGGGTGGGGCGGAGCGGGGTTACGAGTATCGTTGCCCGGCCTGCGGATTCTCGGCGATTCGCCGCTCGAAGAACCGTTGGTTGCGCTGCGGGGCGTGCCAGCGGGCGGGACGGGAGGGGTTGCTGACAATCACGCGCGTCTCCTGAGATTGGTCGAGCGAGCGCAGCACGGCCCCACCGAGCCATGCTGGGGCGCTTGCCTCCGGGGCGATTCTCGGGTAAATAACGGACGTGAGCTACAAAGGCGCTGAACAGTTATGACACTCACCCAAGTTGAGCATCGTGTGAAGGCCCTGGAGAGGACGGTGCGCCGGCTTAGCCAGTCCCGGGTGCGCCCGCGCACAACCGAGCGAAAGTGGTACCGAACGCACGCGGGTCGTTTTGCCCACGACCCTGAATTCTTCTTTTCTTGCTTCCCGAGGGACCAAAATGAGAAGCGCTGTGAGCCGTGCCGGGGCGCTTGCCTCTGGGACAAGCCTCGTGTAAATAATGGGCGTGAGCTACAAGGGAACAGTCAGAAACGGGGTGGTGGTGCTGCCGCCGGAGGCGAAGCTGCCGGAGGGAGCAGCAGTTGAAGTAATCCTCGAGGCCGAAACGCCGGGCGGCGAGGATCCTTTTATTGCCGCCATCAGGAAGGTGGCCAAGCCACGTCCACATTGGCCCAGGGATTACATCCGCCACCTCGACCAGCATCTTTACGGCGTGTCCAAAGCGGCGTGAACGCGGCAAATGCGGCATCACGGGCTTGCCCATCCGCGACCTGCTGGTGGCTTCGCACATACTGCCGTGGGGCTCGCACCCCGAGCAACGCCTCAACGTCCGCAATGGGATCAGCCTCTCGCGGCTGCATGATGCGGCATTTGATCGCGGCTTGATCTCCTTCGACGACGCACGATACGCCTGGGATAGAAGAGCGGCGGGCAGCCCGGTGGCGTTACGAGTATCGCTGTCCGGTTTGGGGATTTTCCGCAATCGACAGTGGGTTCAATTGTTGCCTCTGCGAGCCTCTGGGCGGGATGATTTTCTCGCAAGAGAGATGTCACCCAGCCGAAGGTCATGGATGTCGAGTTGCCTTCAAGCCGCGCTCGGCAGTCGATTCAACGGGCCGTTAGGGAGCAGTTGGGCCTCTGCTGGTGACGGACAGAAAGTGCTTGGGAGCTGGCGGTTCCAGTGTAACGTTGGAGGTATGAGCACGATCACAGCAATCCTCGCGCCGGAGGCGGACGGCACCGTGCGCCTGCCCTTGCCGCCCGAATTGCGACACGGGAAGGTGAAGGTTGAGGCGAAATTGGAGCCGGCAGAAATGGGAGAAACCGGTCCTCGATTTGGCTGTCTGGCGGGAAAAATCTGGCTGGCGCCCGACTTCGATGAGCCGCTGGAGGATTTCAAGGATTACATGGAATGAGGTTGTTGCTCGATACTCACGCGTTTCTGTGGTTCTGCGATGGGAGTGCCGCCCTCAGCCAGACGGCCCGTGCCGCCATTGAGGATTCCGCCAACGAAAAATGGGTGAGCCATGCTTCGGCTTGGGAGGTCGCCATAAAAGCCAGTTTGGGCAAGCTCAGGTTGCTGGTGTCCTACCGGGATCTATTTCCTGGCGCAGTCCAGGCCAATGGATTTGAAGCTCTGCCTCCCGATTTCAAGCACTACCAGGAGTTGCTTAACCTCCCGCGCCATCACGCGGACCCGTTCGACCGATTGCTTGTTGCTCAGGCGCAGGTCGAGGGGTTCACCCTCGTCTCGTGCGATCCCGGTCTCCGGCCTTACGGGGTCGCTTTGCTCTGGTAAGACCGCGCAACCAGCGCGCGCCCGTGGCCACCAGGATCGGTCTGAGCCGCAATGGTCAACAGCCTCCACCCACCGCGTCTTCAAATTCACCTTGATGCGGTGCTGCAACTCCGGGAGCGCTTTGCCCTCGAAATCGTCGCACACCAGGAACGTGACTTTCCCCGAAGCCTTGTGGATCTTTACCAGGTCTGCCTGCGCCAGGTCGCCGAACAGCGCCCCCGCGCAGCCAACATGCCTGCGGGGGCCTGGGTTTAAGCTGCCCTTGCGGTTATATCAATTCTGGCATAGTGTGCTCCGCCAATGAATGGCAGAGTGCTGATGGTGCTCCGCGGCGAGATCAGAACACCGCCCATGTCTGAGGCAGCGCGGCGGGAGACTGGATTTCTCCTTCGGCGGCTGCAACGAGGCGAGTTGCTGGGGCTGCCACACTCGCGCCCGATGCCAGACATCGGGCCGCGCTGTCACGAGCTGCGGGTGAAAGACGAAAACAAGACGTGGCGCCTCATATATCGCATTGATGGTGATGCCATCGTCATTGCGGATCTCTTTGAGAAGAAGACGCGCAGGACACCGCGCCAAGTCATTGCCAATTGCCAGCGTCGCCTGCGGCTTTACGATACCGCCGCCGGCCGAGAATCGATATGAAAACTGAGAAGAAACGCCGTCTCGAAGCAGCCGGATGGAGGGAGACAACCGTCCGCGAGCTGCTCGACCTGTCCACGGCGGACGTGGAGTACATTGAGATGAAACTGGTGCTCAGCCGGCGATTGCGAGATGCACGGAAGCGTCGGCGTTTGACACAAGTTCGGGCTGCGGCACTGCTCAACACCAGCCAGAGCCGCCTTGCGCGAATGGAGGCCGGGGACCCCTCGGTTTCTCTCGACCTGCTGGTGCGAGGGCTACTGGCGCTGGGAGTATCATCGAGGGATTTGCTCAAAGCTGCCTGATTTGCTCATTCAGCTCATCCGACGCCAGCGGCCACGTGGAAGACGCCTAACCAGCCGGTATGGCTGTCGTTTCGAGGGCATCCTCGATAAACTGCCGCAGCTCCTGCTGGTCGTAGAACTTCTGGAACGTGTTCCGGCTTGGAGAGGTCGTAGCGAGTGAGCGCGGTTTTGTGGCGGGCAACGACAACCGGTTGAGCTGTGACGCGGCAAAGTGCAGCGGCTTTGGGGGTGTCGGTTGTCCCTCTCCGGGGCAGGGCGCCGTTGGGCTGGTCGGGGACGTTGGTCCGGGACGGGAGCGGGTGCGGTCGGGCGAGGTGTGCCCGTGCCAGATCTGCGGTCTTCCATCTCTCCGTTTCCCTGCGTCCCCACTTCTGCCTTCTCCCTTTTGCCTTCTGCCTTTCCTTCGGCCGGGTTCATATCCGCTCGGAACCGTCTTCCCTCATTTTCCCACAAGCCGCCTGATTAGGGAAGCGCCCGCGGCCTGAGTCATCTTGAGGCTTGGGCGGTAAGCTCTCCCGTGGTATTGTACGACGCATGTCAGAGCGCGTTACCATCAGTCCGGACATCTGCAACGGCAAGCCTGTCATCCGCGGCACGAGGATCACCGTGCAAACGGTGCTGGAGTTCCTGGCCGCGGGCGATTCGGCCGACGACGTGCTCGAGGAGTATCCGGCCCTCACGCGCGCAGATGTCCGAGCCTGTCTGGATTACGCCTCGAAGCTCATGGCGAATCGCTACTCGGTCGTCGCCCTCACATGACGGGGTTTCTTTTCGACCAGAACCTTCCCTCACGCATCCGTTTTCGCCCCGCGCTTCCGCTGGTATCGCTGGCTGACGTGGCTGCCAACCCCACTGACGCCGAGGTGTGGGCTTTCGCGCAACAGCGCAGGTTGGCGATCGTTTCGAAGGATGTGGACTTTTCGAATCGGATTATCCTGCGCACGCCGCCCCCTTGGGTATTACACATTCGGTTTGGGAACCTGAGGCGCAGCGAATTCCATGTCCGACTCGCTCGGGCTTGGCCGCAGGTTCACGCCCGGGGATCTGGTCCGGATGCTCTTTGCCCAAGTCGTCAAGCTGCGGGCCCTGCCGTTCCGGCCATCGAGTTTCCCCGTGCTGGACGAATACGGCGTCACACTGGCCCAGGCCGAAGCGGCGCTTGTTAGTGCTACCAATGAACTGGAGGCGGAATTTGCGTCCGGCAAGATGACGGAGTTCAAGGGCAAGCTTCGATGACCCGGATTTTTCTCAGCCAGAGGTGGCTCAAGTCTCTTATCCAAACTAAACCCTGACCAGAAGGCCAAGGCAGAAGCGGTCCTGCGCGAGTTGATGGAGAGCTTTGGCAAGCCGCACATGCACGCGGGCATTGGCATGCGCAAGCTGGCCCCGAACTACTATGAGTGCGGAATTGATCTGCGCTGGCGCATCCTTCTCGACCTGCGGGGTCCGCGTTTGCCCTTTCCAGCTCGGCGGCGACAGCTACTGAAACATTTGAGGTGCGAACTCACAAAGGTAGTTCCGCCAGTTGAGCCAGCTATGGGCGCCGTCATCAACGAGACGACTGGCGCCCAATGCTGGCTCAACTGGCGGAACAACCTTTGTGAGTTCGCACCTCAATTGTTTAAGTTGCTGTCGCCGCCCACCTGGAAAGGGCAAACGCGGACCCCG
>JBJKSV010000360.1:0-7632 GCA_046703605.1 Limisphaerales bacterium | reverse complement strand
GAGCGGGGCAGCGGCCACTGCCTGGATATCGGACGGGGGCGTAACGGAGATAACGGTGACAGATGCCGGCCACGGGTATTCAAGCGCACCCACGGTGCAAATTGAGCCGCCCTGCTTCGACTTGGGCAACTCCCTGGTTGGCTACTGGCCCTTCCAGGGAAACACCCTCGATCGCAGCACCAACGGTCCCCTGGCCAACGCGGTAAACCACGGCGGAACCTTCTCAGCGGGCAGGATCGGCAGCGCCATTTACCTGGACGGGAACAGTTACGTGGACTTCGGCGATCCGGCCGACGGGCGCTTCGACATTGCCCCAGGGCAGGACTGCACAATTGCGATGTGGATCAAGACTGGAATGTCCGGGAACGCGGACTGGCCCATGCTGCTGAGCAAAGACTCCTACTGCTCGGGTGTTTACAGGCGTGGGTGGGAGATGTTTTTCAGCACCGGATCGGGGAACGGGCCGATTAGCGGCCAGATTGAGTGGGGAAACGGCAATGACGCGGGCGTGGGAACCTCGGCGCCTGTCAACGACAACCAGTGGCACCATGTGGTCGCCGCAAAGCGCGGCGGGACCTTGACCATGTATATCGATGGATCAGTCGCGGACACGTTTTCTGGCTCCGAGGCTGGTTGGTCGGCCTATCCCGTCTCCATGATACTTGGGTGGAACCAGGGCTGTTTTAGCCACTATATCGGCTACGTAGATGAACTCCGCTTTTACAAGCGCGCGCTCCAGCCTCGCGAAATCAAGGCCCTCTACCGATGTTTGCCCGTGATCAGCCAGCAGCCCCAGGACGTCTCGATTCCGTGGGGAGGCATTGGTGGCTTTACGGTCTCGGCCACTGGTGACGGCCCTCTTAGCTTCCAGTTGTACAAGGACGGCGTGGCTATGCCAGGCTTGGTAAGCACCGGATCGACGAGTGGAATGACCATCCGTGGTGACTTCCGGGAGGCTGGCCTTTACAGCGCCGCCATCACGGGTCCGTCGGGCACCGTCTATAGCCGCCAGGCGGAGCTCACGATAACTCTGCCCCACTGCGACGTTGGCGACGTCGGGGCAGCCGGCACGGCCAGCGAGTCGAACGGGGTATTTACCGTGCAAGGATCGGGCAGCGCCATCGGTGACGGGGCCGACTCCTTTCACTTTGCCTCACAGCCGGTCAGCGGCGATTTTCAGATCGTGGCGCGCCTGCTCAGCCTCCAGGGCGCGCCCCAGGCGGAGGCCGGCGTGATGATCCGACACACCTTCGATGCCAGCTCCACCCACGTCTTCCTGAGGCTGAACGCGGCCACCAACATCGTCTTCCGCCGTCGGCTAGCCTATGACACCATCGACACGCCTTGTCCGGGCGCCGGCTGCAACTGGCTTCGGCTTATGCGCATGGGCGACACCTTTGTAGGGCTGTCCTCGACCAACGGGGTGGACTGGCAATACGACTGGTTCACCACAATCAAGATGGCCAATCAGGTGCAGGTCGGGCTGGCGGTGACCTCCAACCGCCGCGGCATCCTGGCGACCGCCAGATTCGACCACGTGAGCATCGGCCCCCTGACGACGGTGAGCGGGCCGTTGACCTTCTACTTGGGCGGGGAGCCAATGGGCACCAATGGTTTCCAGCCCTTGGGCGGGTTCAAGGTGCTCCTCGGGGGCGATCCCGGCGATTGGGTAAGGATGTACGAGTCGTCGGTCCCGCCGGAATTCACGCCGCTCGGAGATTACACCAACGCGCTAGGACTGATGGAATTCCTCGATCCGGGGGCCTTGACCAATCAAACGCACTTCTATCGTGCCCAGCGACTTGGGCCATGACCGGGACTTGGGATATGAAACGGAGCCTATTCTTCCTTGCCACCCTCGCTCTGGTTGCGCTTACAGCCAGCACCCAAGCCATGGTGCATTACGTCGATGCCAACAGCTCTGCGCCGGCTGCGCCCTATACCAATTGGTTCACCGCAGCGCAGATAATCCAGGACGCCGTCGATGCCGCGGCGGCCGGAGACGAAGTCCTCGTCACCAATGGCATCTATGCCACGGGTCAGCGGCTGGTGGGAACGAACCTTCTCGCCAGCCGGGTTGCAGTCACGAATTCCATCACGCTGCGGAGCGTGAGCGGCCCTGAGTTCACCATTATCCGGGGCGCCTGGGACCCTGTCGCCACCAACGGTCCTGCTGCGATCCGCTGCGTGTCCCTGGCCAACGGCGCCAGCCTCCTTGGCTTTACCCTGACCGGAGGCGCGACGCGGACCAATTGGGGCCCTGATGCCGCTGGCGGCGGCGTCTGGTGCGCGTCGCACGCCGCTACCGTGTCAAACTGCGTGCTGACCGCCAACTCGGGGAGGGTGGGTGCCGGAGCTTGTCAGGGCACGCTCAAGCACTGCTTGATTTCGACCAACGAAGGGAACGGGGCGGACTACTGCGTTCTGCTTGACTGCTCGCTTCTCGGCAATAAGCGGGGTTTCGGCGCCTACATCTCGACTCTCACAAACTGCACGGTGGAGGGCAACGCGGGCGGCGTGTTTGGTTATGCGGCGGCTATGGTTCTCGGTCCCCATGCCGCACGGCCAAAGCCGAAGCTCGGGGGAGACCCCTTTGAGGAGCTTCAGACCGTTATCAGCCACTGTAACCTCATCGGGAATTCTCGCCTGGGCTACGGCGACGGAGGCGGCGCGTACAGCTACCGCCTTATAGACTGCGTCCTGAGGTGCAACTCCGCCTATGTGGGAGGCGGCGCCTCCTGGTGCGACCTGGACAACTGCACGGTGGAAAGCAACACGGCGTCTGCCGAGGGCGGAGGACTCAACTCATGTTACGCATTCAACTGCAGGATAAGCGGCAATTCGGCCCCTCTGGGCGGCGGAGCGGCCGGTAGCCCTGGCCGGGAGGATATTCCCTGTTCCTCCTTCCTGGCCGGCTGCACGTTAACCGGCAATTCGGCCGACGTCGGCGGAGGCGCTTACTATTGTGACATGAACGGCTGCATCGCGTACTTTAACACTGCCACGAACGGGCCGAATTTCTATCAACGCCAGTACGGCGGCACCGTGTGGTATTCTTGCACGTTTCCCCAGCCGGTCTATGGCTATTGCAATATCACCAACAACCCGCGATTTATTGATTACGAGGCCGGCAACCTGCGGCTTCAGTCCAACTCCCCCTGTATCAACGCCGGCGGCGGCTCCGGCCAGGAGCCGGACCTGGACGGCAATTCACGGAACGTGGGCGGAACAATGGATATGGGCGCCTACGAATACAAGGGAACGGGCTCGGTCATCTCTTATGCCTGGCTGATGCAATATGGTTTTCCCACCGATGGCTCGGCGGATTACACGGACCCTGATGGAGACGGGATGAACAACTGGCAGGAGTGGCACTGCCTGACCGATCCCACCGATGCCCTCTCGTTCTTGCGTCTCCTGGCCCCGTCGGTGACCTCCACCAACATCACCTTGCGATGGCAGGGAGCCGAAGGGGTCAGGTATTCCCTGGAATGCTGCACGAATCCGGCTCCTCCTCTGATATTCAGCCCCGAGGCGGGCCTCTGGGGCCAAGACGGCTGGAGCCAGGATGGCTGGGGCCGGGATGGCATGATGACCCTGACCGTCCCGAGACCTCCTGACGGCCCTGCTCTTTATCGGCTGAAAGTGGGCGACTGAGGGGACTTGAAAACCTTTCTTCGAGGGGAGCCGAGGCAACTTAAAGGATGGAGGCTCGGGTATGAGGCAGCGACTTGGCAGTTTTCAATCGGGCGACTGCCACGCGAGCGACCAAGCTCACCCATGCCGGTGTCTGGGTGCATTTTTTTCGCAACTTTTCTCCGCGTTTTCCTCTGAGAGTCGTAGATGCCAAAGCCTCTCGGTCAGGCGAGGCAATAGAGTCACGCGCTGGCCGCAGGTTCGCGTTGTTACCGTTAAGAGATCGCAAACCATAAAACCAAACCAAACACACCTCTTTATGAAATCAAGAAGCCTCCCTCCCAATGCACTTACAAGAGGCGCAGTTACAAGAACACCACAACGAATCATCCAGACAGCCGCAGCGTTCCTTGCACTCGCCGCCAGCGGCATGTGCTCAGATTCCTGGGACCTTTCTGCGGGCTATTCCGCCACGAACAATCCGAATGGAGCTTGGTCTTGGGGCAGAAAGTGGAGTGTTGAGGCAACCGGGATGGACCTGTTTAATCTCAAGTGGGGGACCTCAGGCTGGAGTCGATCGGACGACGGCGGCGTCGGACCGGCAATGCAGGGAGGCCCCATCATGTGGGCCAAGTACAACGGCGTCGGCTACCCTTGTTACAGGTGGACGTGTCCAGAGTCGGGACGATACAATATCGATGGGCAATTCTACGCTGCTGACTCCCGCGGGATGGATAGCTTTGTTTATGTCGTCATAAATGGTTCTATCGCGTTTTCCAACCGAATTCGGAGCTACCCCCAGTCTGTCTCATTCACCAATAATAATGTACTCTTGGACCGGGGCGAACCCGTTGATTTCACGATCACCTGGGGCGGAGCGGTCTCATCCGAATACAGCTGGACGGGCGTGAGTGGTCTGATTACGCTAGCTGGCCCTGAGATACCCAAGCTCAACATACGGGCTTCGCAGGTGGAATTGTGTTGGCAGACCGTCAGCAATACGTGGTATCAGGTGCAGTATCGCTCGACACTCACAACGAACCTGTGGACACCACTAACCGGAGCATGGATCACCGGTGACGGGGCAAGGTGTTGCACTACGGACGCGGTGCCGGTGTCCCAACCTCAAAGGTTTTATCGGCTTTCAGTCACCAATTCTCCCCCGAGATGAGCACAATACCGTCGGCTTTTTCAAGCGTGAGCGCCGGTCTTAGGTGCCTCGAACCATCGCGGAAACGACAAAGATCTATGAACCTCGATTTAATGATTCGTCGCTATTGGCGGCATAGTGTGATCCGCTGCACAGGAACTGGCGGCGAGATGGCGGAGCCGGAATGCTGGCCTCTGGCGCACCCAGCGATGGAGGCGCGTGGCGGGCGTATCTTGGCGGCATTCCTAAGCTGCGTATTCAGCCTATGCCTTGCGCGGCCCGCCAGTGGCGAGGCTCTGATTACGCAGCCGGCCCCACCGGCGGCGCCCTCACTAGCCACGGTTTACAAGCCGGGAGCGCCCCTCGAAATATTGGGCACCGCCTCCGGCGCCCTCTTCCGGCGGTATTCGGTCGAATGGGCGAGGGGTTTGAACGCCACCGACAACTGGTCCGCCGCCGGGATTGTGCTGGCGGGTGGAGGCACGAACAGCGTTGCCGGTGGTTTGCTGGCGTCCTGGGATTCAAGCATGGTTACCCAAGCCGATTGGTGTTCTATCCGCCTGACAGTGGAGCAGGCGGCCGGTGCCGACGAGGCACAGACCTGTGTCTATTTGGAACCCGACCTCTATGCGACCGACTGGCCGCAATGGCTGGACGGCGCGATTGATGCCTCGACTTCCATCATGCCAACGCGGGATGCCTCAGGTCGCGCACAGTTGGCCATGGTGGATTCCACCACGCTGAACTCGGACATACCGAGCCGGTTGCGATTGTTTGATCTGGATGGGAGCTCGTTCAGCACCCGGTCGCTCGACGGTGGAGGCCTGGCCCAACCCGCGGTCGGCACCTGGGGGACGGGCGCCGGAGACACGATCGTTGTGCCGGAGGCCTTCGACTTGCGGGTATACCGTCCGGATGGCATGACCTCCACGCTCCTGCCCACCAACCGCGTCAACTTCCAATTCTCGGCCGTGACGCTCGCCGACCTGGATGGCGACGGCCAGTCGGAGATCCTGGGGATAGCAACCGATTACGAGCAGAGCCTGGGCTGGCTTTACGCCTGGCGGGCCGACGGCACCCTCTTCAGCGCCAATTACCCCGTCCCGATCCCGGATTTGAATATGCCGCTGGGGCTGAACCAACAAAGCCGCCTTGTGCCCGTGGACCTGGATGGAGACGGGAAGCCGGAGCTTGTCGTGGTTGGGAGGGATGACAGCGAGTCATTCTCGCTGCATGCCTTCCGAGGCGACGGCACCCCCGCCAATTGGCCGACGATCACCGTGGCCGGCGACTGTTTCGGGGTAGCCAGCGGCGACGTGGACGGCGATGGCTTGCCGGAAATAGTCGTGACGTACTCCTATCCAAGGATGTATCCGAACTTCCAATACTGGGTGGCGGTTTATTCTGTCACCGGCGCCCTTCGCCCCGGCTGGCCGGTGGGGGTGGACATGGGAAGTCCAGTGGGTCTGGCGCTGGCCGACCTCGACCGGGATGGCGCGGAGGAGATCATCCTCACCGGCGGATGGAACAGCGCGATAGACGTCTTCAAGGGTGACGGCACTGAGTTTCCGGGCAAGTGGCCCGTTTTCGCCGAGAATAGCTATCAGTTGTTCGGCACTCCGATTGTGGCGGATATTGACGGTGACGGTTTCCCCGAGATTATCGTGACGCGCAACGACACCGTCTTTCGCACCCAGGACGACTATTACTCGGACGCTCGCCTCCTCGCCTTTCGTACGAATGGCACTCTGGCGCGTTTTTGGCGGCTCCAGAGCGCTGGCGACCGCCGCCTCATCAATGCGGGCACGCCCGTCGTGGGGGATTTTGACGGTGATGGTCATACGGACCTGGCTGTGCCGTACCTGATGGCTCCGGGTTTCGACACCGGCAATTTTCAATCGAGTTTCGACACGGGGGCGCTCACGGTCCTCCGGCTGGGGACGCCATATCGCCCGAGTCCGCGCGACTGGCCGCTCAACATGCATGACCGCCGCAATAGCTCCGCCAGCCTCGTCCCCGCAACTCTGCGCGCGGCCAAACATGGCGGGAATTTGGTTCTGACCTGGGCGCTTCGATCTGAGCCAGCCAGGCTGGAGTTCACGGAGAGCCTCCCACCGCCCAGCATGCCCCCATCCGGGTGGCAGCCTTTGGGTATCACCCCAACCCCGACCAACGGCATAAACTCCGTCACGCTGCAGCCGCCCCAACACCAACGCTGGTATCGACTGCGTTACGAGGGACAAGGCGATGGTGAGTGACTCGGAGCGGAGCGCCCGTTCCCGCCTATCAAACTCGTACAACGCGCGTCCGAACGCTGCGCTCACAGCCCAACACAAAACTCCGCCGCAGGAGACGCCGGCTGACCACTGGCATTGGACCCGCCGCGTCGCTGTTCTTGTGCGCTGCCTCCTTGCAATATATTGTGGGCGGGTCCCGTCGGAGCAAGCAGCAGAACGGCAGCGAATATGAATGAACCGAACCAGACCTGGCGCCAGGCGACGGCGTGTGTGCATGCCGGGAGTCATCTCGATGAACTCACCGGCGGCGTTTGCACACCGATCTACACCTCAACGGCCTATTCCTATCCCAATCGCGCCAACCTGAACATCTATCCTCGATACTTCAATGTCGCCAACCAGCAGGCGGTCGCGCGAAAAGTTGCCGCGCTGGAGAAGGGCGAAGAGGGGCTGGTGTTCGGCTCCGGCATGGCTGCCATCTCTGGCATGCTGCTGGCGCATTTGAGCCCGGGCGACCACGCGATTTTTCAGGCGGACCTGTATGGCGGAACGTATCATCTGGCGGCGGTGGAGCTGAAGCGCCTGGGCGTCGAGGTGTCCTGGGCGCAC
>JBJKSV010000359.1:0-3691 GCA_046703605.1 Limisphaerales bacterium | reverse complement strand
GTATGAGCCCCTGCGCGGGGGTGGTGTTTTGGCAGCGAGAGCTTTCGGCAAGAGATGCTGCGGCGAGCGGAGGGCAGCCTCAGGACTCCTGATCCCGTGGAAAAAGGCTGGAGCGTTTCCTGACACCCCCCGTCGTGATTTCGTGAAAAATGCGCTTGATAATCAATGGGTTAGAACCGTGGTGGTGTCAGGAAATTTCCACGACAGCGAAATGAGCGTGCCGGGGATCAGGAGTCCTGAGCCTGGGCGGGAGTCACGCCGGGGAATTGCACCGGCAGGCCGCTGAGGCCAAGGCCGAGAGAATCATTGCCGAGGAACTGAAGCGCGAGGGCTGGCGCGAGGAGAATTTACGGGCCTGTAGCAAGAAAGATCCGGTAAAGCTTGCGATTGCTGCACGGGTGCGGCGGGAGACAACCCTTTCTCTGAAGGCAATCGCCACAAGGCTCTGTCTTGGAACTTCCAAGTCGGCCAACGGCAAGTTGCACGAGTTTATGAAGGGCGTCGATCAACAAGACGGCCACGGCCAGCTTGAGGTCGCCATTGTGCCTGGGACAAGAAAACTATGAAAAAGAATGAACCAAGGTATGGTTTCACCCCATGCACGTGGGTCCGCCTGCGCGTCAATCACCCGCGTAGCGCTCAGTACCGGCGAACGCGCGAAAAGCAATTTCAATCAATATAGAGTCGCGCTTGACTGGCATCCAAGCGCGAGGTTGACTGCGGCGGTGCCATGGCCTGTCTGCCGCTTATCGAACGGGAGTTGCGAGTCGCCTTGCGCAAGCTGCGGCCAGTGCGAGAGCGGTTGAAATTCGGCGGGGTGGCCTCGGGCGGCGCGCTGCTGTTTCTCTTCCTTGGCGGCCCGGTGGCCAACCCGCTGCTGGGACGCGGCCTCGAACAACTTCTTTTGGCCGGCGGCTTTTATTGTATCCTGCGCGCCCCCATGCTCACCGTCGGCGTGCTGTCGGAGGAACGCCGGAATCAGACCCTGGGGCTGCTCTTCTTGAGCGGGCTGGGTCCTGGAGAGGTGTTTCTTGGAAAATTCCTCAGTTCGGTCCTGGTTGCGTTCACCAGCCTTTTGGCGCTCTTCCCCGTCCTGGCCTTGCCATTCCTGACCGGGGGTGTTTCGTTTGAGCTTTTTGTCGCTACCGTCTGGATGTTGCCGGTCTGCTTGCTATTCGCCCTGTCTTTGTCCCTGCTGGCCTCGGTGCTGACACGCGACGATGGGCTGGCGATGGCGCTGGTTGTGGTGCTGGCGCTACTGATTTGCGGGCTGCCGCCGGCGGTATATGAGGCTCAACGCCATTTCACGGCGCGATCCGCGCCGCCCTCCTGGTGGCTGCGCTTGAGTCCGGCTTACGGTCCTTACGTGGTCTGGAGCAGTTTTGGTTCTGGGTTTAACGCCGCTGCGAGACGAGAGTTCTGGCAGAATTTGGCGCTGACTTTCGGGTGGTCGGTGTTGCTCTTGGGCGCTGCAGCGTTCGTCCTGAAACGCATCTGGAAGGAGCGTCCCGAGCCTTCAAGAGCGTCCGCCTGGCGAAAGCGATGGCGGGAGTTGGCGCACGGCAGCCGGGGAGCGCGGCAGAACCTGGCGCGAAGATGGCTGGACGAGAACCCGTTCGTCTGGCTTTCTGGCCGTGACCAACGTGGGGTCCTTTTGGGGTGGGTGATGATTGTGGTGATTCTGGCGGCCTGGCTGGGCGCCTGGTTTGCACGGCCCGGGCGCTGGCTCACGGCGCTGAATTTCATGGTTTTGGCGGCGCTCATGAACGGGATCATAAGCATCCTCATGCGGTACAGAGCGGCGCGGGACCTCGCCCAGCCCCGATGGGACGGCGCCTATGAGTACTTGCTTACGACACCATTGAGTCCAAGGGATATCGTGCGCGGGACGCTGATGTCGTTGCGCTGGAATTTCCGATCCCTGGTGTATTTTGTCCTGGGCATCAACGCGATACTGATGTTGGGCGGGCTATTCGTACGGAAATGGAGCGGCAGGGCGTTGCTGGTCTATGGCATCATCTGGCTTGTCCTGCTGGGGTGGAGTTGGAGCCTGGGCCGTATGAACTGGCGGTGCCTGCCCCTCATGTGGGGAGGATTGAACTGCGGACGTCCCATGCGTGTGATCTGGCGCAGTTCGGGGTTCAGGGGCTCCAGCGGGTGGTCATGGCTTTTGTTGCCCTTCTACATTCAGATTTTCGCAGGCTTTCCTGGATTGCGCGGGCTGGGCAAGTTTCCAACCGGATCTGGGGTTGAAATGACCGTGGTTTGTGTGGTGGCAGGCGTGTGGCTGCTTTCCCTGTTGGGCCTGGCCGACAAGAAGCTCGAGGATGTGAAATGGGATTCAAAGGCCGGTGAGTGGGTAGCAAAAATCGGCGCCGAACGCATCCCGGCCATCTGGAAGGCGTGGGATTCGAGACTCACCCGGGATTTTCGCGAGATCGTGCGCGAGCCTTTGCCAGATCCAAGCGACCCGCGCTTTAGAGAGTGGCAGATGCACGAGCGTTTTCCCTGGGAAGGGATGCCCGCCAAAGAGCACCGCTTCCAAGCTTGGCTGGGGCGGCGGTTGGGGCGCGCCTATGGCCGGATTCAGCAGAAAAAGCGGAGAGCCAAAGCTCGATGATTCACCCGCGTAGCGCTCAGTTCCGGTGAACGCGCGAAAAGCAATTTCTGCTATGAGACGCGTCAACTGTTTTCCTTGGTTTTGTTCAGTCTTCCCCGGGCATGATCAGAAGGTGGAGGTCGGGGTTGGCTAATAGATTGGAACGAAGGAAACCGGGCAGCCAGTGGCCGAGGCCGGCCTCCCTCGCTCCGTTGCGCAGGCAAGAGATGGGATGCCACCACGGGCTGGGCGGAGCCAACCCTTTGGTGTGGGTGCGTCGAGGGTGTCGTGGTGCGGTTTGCAGCGAGTGTGCTGCGGGCTGGGTCCTGCTGCCGTGAGCCTTCCAGGGGCTCTTTTCGGGAGAACGCTTTTCCGAGGGTGTGGCCGTCAGAGTTGCCGACGTCACGACCTGCTATCCGGGTCAAGAGCCTGGGAAGGCGGCCGCCCATTATGGTAATGTCCGTAACCGTCATCGTGTCAGAACCAGGTAGTAGTTGGGCTGATAGAGCAACGTCCGCCAGGCCAACTCGACCAGGTCGGTGCGCAGCCGCCGGTTGCCCGCCTTGGTGATGCTCAGCTCGGCCGTACTTTGTCCGGAGTCGCTAACCCCACCGCACAGCCCGGCGTAGCTGCCCACCTGGCGGCGGTTCTGGAATCGGTCCCAGTCGGCCACCTCGGTCTCGACGGCCTCGTAGGTTAAGCGGCCCATGCCTTTGGGCAGCACTTTAGGCGCTTGGGCCTCCAACTCTCGGGTCAACTGCCGGACCGTTTCGTCCACCTTGAGGATCAGCTCGCGAAACGCTTTGAGTCGCTCGACCAGCCAGGCAGGCAACTCCGGCTCCAAAGCCTCCCAGCGGTGTTCCCGCCACCAGTGATTGCTTTGGCGCCAGCCCTGCAGCAGCATCAGACTGCGGCCTTGGGCGGCCAGACTCAAGCGCTGCTCCCGCAGTTGCTGGCGCTGGCGCTTGTGGGCGCGCTTTTGTTCTTCGGCCTCGCTGGGCACACGCACGATTGCCAAGGCCCGGTCGTTGCCGGCCAGATAGCGGTCTAAGCGCGTGGCCAGTTCCAGGGCATCGGTTCGGTCGTTGTTGA
>JBJKSV010000358.1:0-3283 GCA_046703605.1 Limisphaerales bacterium | reverse complement strand
TCCTGGACGGCGGCGCGGACCCGAACCGTATCGCCCCTGGCAGTGTTGCCCCTGGCCTTGACAATGCCTCCGCGCTTCTGCAGGCCGCCAACATTGGCAAGAGTGACGCCGTCGCGCTGCTGCTGGCGCATGGCGCCGACCCAAATACGCCTGACAAGGCTGGTGACGTCCCACTGCATCTCGCCGCCAAGAACGATAACGCGGCATCGGCGCAACTGCTGCTGAAGAACGGCGCCAACATCAATGCACAAGATCACGGTGGTTCCACCGCCCTGCACCTGGCGGTCGCTAACAAGCACGAGGATTTGGTGCGGCTGCTGTTGAACCACAAAGCCGATCCCAATGTCCAGGACAACCAAGGCCAAACGCCGCTCCACTACGCCGTCGCTCACCGCTTCGGCGAAATCGCCGAAATGCTGCTCCAGCACAAGGCCGATCCGAATGTGCAGGATAAAGATGGCCACACGCCTCTCGATTTGGCCAAGGAGGCTGAGCAGGGAGGGCGACCAGGATTCGGCAGGCCTGGCTTGGGCCGCCCCATCCCCGTAATGCCCGCGCGGCCGGGGCGCGTCTGGAACCCGGCCTTGGGCGCCTGGACCAGCCCGCCTCCTGAGCCGAAGGAATCCCGGCCTGCAGCCATCGTCCAACTTTTGCTCAAGCATGGAGCAATTGCGGACATGCCCCGCATGAATGTCATCCAGGTCCGGCGTGCTTCAATGGGCTATTCAGACGTCGTCTTCAGCAAAACGACCAACAACTGGAATCACTTCACTTTGTTCGAGGCTGTTGCGGCTGAATATGGGCTGATCGATGGCGGGCCGGAGCAGCCCCAAGTCTCCGGCGGGCGGGGGATTGGGTTTCGGCCGCGGGTGTACTTCAGCAACGGTGGGTTGGGCTTTCCAGACCTTGCCCACATTCACCTTCGCCGACCGAGTTCTGACCTCAAGCGCTGGACAGACAAAATTATAGACCTCTCGGCGTCCTTGGATTCCGGTTCCTGTTCAAACGACGTGCCGCTGAAATGGGGCGATGTGATCGAGATTCCGGAAACGGACCATCCCGTCAATGCCAGTTGGCAGGGCCTGCCGCCCTTAGAAATTCAGGCCCTGTCCAAATGTGTGAGCAGGACCGTGACGCTGATCATCGGTGGGCAGCCTCACCAGATCGCCATCACCCCGCGCCGCTTGTTTCCGAACGGCGGTGTGGCGCCGGGCTCGGTGAGCTTCTGGCTCAAAGGCCATGTCCTGGGGGCACCGTGGCTCCTGACCTCTTCCGACGTGTCGCGAGTCAAAATCGCACGGACCGATGCGGCGACCGGCAAGAAGGAGAGCTTCTCGGCGGACTGTTCGCAGGACAAACCGGCTCCGGGATTCTGGCTTCGGAACGGCGATGTCATCCAAGTGCCCGAAGAGCCGTGATAGACCGAGACACCAATTCCAAGCGGCTGACTTTGCAGGTCGAACAGATCGAGGCGGAGCGCATCCAGAACCTCAGCGAGCTGGCTAGTCTGCGGCGGACCACACCAGTGGAGTTGATGGAAAGCCTCGGCCTGCGGCCCGCAGGATATGGCTGAGCCAAGAGTGACAGCCTAAAGCACCCGGATGTCGTGACATGTCACCCAAATATCGATCTGGCGGAAGCGGGCTTTTAGAGTCTCCTTGAATTCCTGGAAAAACTCGTCATTCTCGGGACCTGCTGGGACATCGACGAACATCCTCACCAGCTCGTCATCGTAGGCCTCCCGCTCGTGCCGCCACGCGCCGACTATGGTCTGGCTTTCAGCGGACACGGCGCCAAACCGAGTCTCCAATTCTCGGAAGGTCTGACGCAACAGCGCGACTGGGACGGGTTTGCCGTCGTTAAACCGGCGCGGAAGCAGGATCTCGTAGCGCAGGTATCTTTTCATAGCCTTCGATACCCTCGAATCTGAACGGGACATTCTCTCGGGCCAGTAATGGCAGCGCCTCCTCCGGCAGGAGCAATTCGCCGCTTTGCCACGACTTAAGGGAGTACTGGCCCAACAAAAGCTCTAAGGCGCGGTCCTTAGCGGCCTCACTCGGAAAGCGAATCAAGATCATGCTTCAATTTAGTCCGTGCGCTGGCTTCTTGGCAAGCACCGACGGCAGGCTTACCGATAATACCCCCAGCCGAACCGGCTGGTTAGCGGCCAATAGACAAAGAAGGATTTTCCAATGACGTAGGAGGATGGCAAGGGGCCCCAAAAGCGGGAGTCGAGGCTTTCGAGCGTATTGTCGCCCATAACCAACAGGTCGTCGTTCGGAACAGGCATGCCCTCCGGGTGCCCCACAGAGTAATGCGCCTCGGGTGAAGGGGCAGTCACATAACCTGAATACTGGTTGAGACGTGGAGTGCTCTTCGGATCGAACCTAAGCATCCGGTCAAAGTGTGGTGCCGATGCATCCAGACGCCGGCCATTGATGAACAGATGGCGGTCGGCCCCGACCTGAACCGTTTCTCCGCCCAGGCCGACGAGGCGCTTGATGTAAAACTGGTCGTCGGGAATGTTAAAAAGCGCGCGTTCCTCTTCCGGAATGCCCTTGGTCTCGAACACAATGATCTCCCCCCGCTCGGGCGTCCGGAAGTTGTAACTCACACGGTCCACAAAGAGGTGGTCGCCGGCGCTGACCTTGAGTTTGAGGATATCTTGCCCGGCGTGGAACATCTCCCCGATTTGCAGACCGGCGCGGGCCATGAGCGTGCCGGCAGGTGGCGCGCCATAATCGGGCGGGAACCAGATGGTGTAGGCGCGTCCGCCCACATAGATGGTTTGTTTGAGGTTAAAGATAAAAAGTCGTAGTGGCCGGCCCACCGCCTGCAATTCACCGTCACTCTTGGCCCTAATATGAATGTAGGACGTGCCCTGGAACCATTCACGCACCCGCTCCCAACCGGTCGGGATCTTCATCTCCGGATGCTGGAGCAAGTTCACCGAGGTCACGCCAAAGAGAGTGGGCTGCATCGAACCGGTCGGGATCTTGAACGGCTGGAGAAAGAAAGTGCGAATGCCCATCGCTACGGCCAAAGCCACCAGGAGGACTTCGGTGTTCTCACGCCAGTCCGGATTTGGATAGGGGATGAGCCATTTGTTGGCGGCAGTTTCGATGTTCTGCATCTCCTTGCGGAGGCCGGCCTTGGGGATGTTGTTTTTGATGGCGGCCCGGAGGTTGGCAATGGCTTCTTCAATGGCGGTGATGGCCTCAGGCGAGAGAATGTCCCGCTGATGATTGAGCAGTTTGCGGAGGTGCTTGGCCATGGCTGCGGC
>JBJKSV010000357.1:0-2765 GCA_046703605.1 Limisphaerales bacterium | reverse complement strand
AAACTGGCTGTCATCGCCATAGGCAGCATCGGCCAACACCGGCGCCGCGGGAACTCGGTCCAGTCGCGCTTGCCGAATCTGTTCGAGGGCGATCGCCGGCTTCGTGGCAAACGAGATCCGCTCGGGGGACACCGGTCTCGGTGCGGCGCTTTTGGTCCTTGGCCCAAACCTCGGGCAGGTACAAACGCCAGGCAATCGGCAGACTGGCCTGCTCGGTCGCCACCGATAAGCTGACCGCCACTCGGCAGTTTTCTTGCTTGCCCACCTGTCCGCAATACTGGCGTGTCACTCCCACCGAGTGCGTGCCCTTCTTTGGAAAACCAGTATCGTCCACGATCCAAGCCACGAGCGGTCCCGATTGCCTCATCACCGGCAGCACTTGCTGGCGGACCTGTTCCAACAGAGCTTGGTCGCTCCACCCGGCCTGGGCCACCAGATGATGGAGAGACTGATGGGTACGTCTCACGTTGTCCGGAGCCAATCGCGCCGCCAGGGGTTCGACACTCTTCCGTTCTCCGGGAAGAAGCAAACCGGTGCAATAAGACTTCAGTGGCGCCACTCGATCCAGATGCTCTGCGGCTTGCGCCAGGCGATCCAGATAGGCCGCAAAGCGTCGTTGCTGCGCGCCTGGCGAAGAAGACGCGCTCATGGGTACAAACGATAGCGCGAATCGGGAACATCGAGCTCCCATTTGCCAAGCGGTGTCTATTTAGTAACACAGTAGTACTAGGAGCCTGTCCGAGATTTAGGTTTCAAGGGGCCTCCGGACGGGCCGGTTTGGTCAACGGGCTGAATAGTGGCGCTGATTTTGAGCGTCGGCTCTTTCCGGGCGGTATTTTCTGTTCTCGGCACGGTGCCAGGGGCGGTTGGTGGGCCCGTTTCTCCCCGCAGCTGCCGTCTTATTCATAGCAGAGCCTGTGAAGCTTCCGAATATTGTGGGTCATGCAGATCAGCGCCCATTCGCCTCGCACCTTCTCCAACCCGCGTAAGAGAAACTGCCGGAATCCGCGTGCCTGCTTGATCTGTCCAAACACCGGTTCCACGATCGTCTTCCGCAACGCGTACACCGCCGCTCCCGCCTTGGTCTCCAGCTTGCGCTGCATTCCCTCGACTCGGCTGGCTCCCTTTGGCAGCGGCCCGTGCCGGCAGGGTTGGCGCTGCTGGCCGTGCTTCTGCTTCCCGGTGGCCACGAACCCTTCGATTCGTTTCTTCCTCAGGTAGCTGAGATTGTCCTCCGAGCAATAGCCGCTGTCGGCCAGAACCTCTTCCGGCCTCTGTCCCGATTGTTCCTGGATCGCCTCGACCAGCGGCGCCATCTGCTGTTTATCGTTGGCGGCTTGCGTCACCGCCTGGCCCACGATCAGCTGAAAGTTCGCCTCGACCGCGATCTGCGCGTTGTATCCCTGAACGAACCCGTCCGGCCCCTTCATCATCCGCGACTCCGGATCGGTGAAGTTGTACTGCGCTTTCGGCTCGGGCCTGGCCTCCTGGGGGTTCTTCCCCTGGCTTTCCGCCTTGGTTCGCGCCCGCGCCTCCAGCGCCCGCCGCGCCTGGCGGATGCGCTCGATCCGCGTCTCCCGCCGCTGGAGTTCTTCGGGGAGTTCGTCACCCCGGCGGCCCCGGCCGTAACGGGCATCCTCCTCGGCGTCGGCGGCTTCGGCTTGGCTCAGCAACTTTCCCACTTCCTCCCGCAACCGCTTCTCGGTCTCCTCCATCCGTCGGTAACTCATCGCCTTGTGCTTGCTCGCGTTCGCCTTCACCTTGCTACCATCCAGCGCCACCCGGCCCAGCTTCATCGTTCCCGTCTCCAGCGTGATCCGCAACACCTGCTGGAACAGCTCCTCCAGCGCTCGCAGATGAAGCTTTCGAAAATCCGAAATCGTGCGGAAATCCGGCTGGTTCCCCGCCGCCAGCACCCGAAAGGCGACATCCTCGACCAGCCGCTTCTGAATCCTGCGCGACGAAAACACTCCCACGCAGTAGCCGTAGATCAGGATCTTCGTCATCATCCGCGGGTGGTAGGGCGGCTGGCCCCGATCCTCCTCTTCATAGACCGACTCGATCGCCGACAAATCCAGTTGGTCCACCACGTCGGAGACGAAATAGGCCAGGTGGTTCTCCGGCAGCCATTCGCGCAGACTCGGCGGCAAGAGCAAATTTTGCTCGGGAAGGTAGGAACGGAATGTTTTTGCCATGATCGGAAAACTCGCACACCCTCTCCTTCCTTTTCAAACAAAATCAGCAGGCCGGAGAGGAATACTCGGACAGGCTCCTAGACAGGAGCGATAGCCCATCTCGGGATGTGGCCGCTCATCGAGAATGCGCTCGAATAATCGCGCGGTGTGCGGCCCGATCTGTTCGGCCCACTGCACCATGCGCGAGGGCGTCCACTGCAGATGGGCTTGATGACTTTTGGGCCGGTGTTCGTTCTGCGTGAAGGCGCGTCCGCGACCGGAACCGCGCAGGTGCGAGGCCACTCGTTGCCCGCGATGAAAAATCTCCAGCGTGGAAGCAGTGCAGCGAACCTCCACCAGTTCGTGCACCAAGCTGTACGGCACACTGTAGAAGTTGCCCTCGAAAGCGAGGTGATAATCGATGTTCACGCGGGCATGCGACCAGTGGCTGAGGTCGAAGCGTTCCGCCGGCAAGGGGCGCAACGCGGCTCGCTCGATGGACTGGAACAGGCTGGCCCGTGAGCCCTCCCGCTTCTTGAAGGGGCGCTGGTTCAAACGCTCCAGCAGTTCGCCAATGGCGCGGTTCAGCTC
>JBJKSV010000356.1:0-3081 GCA_046703605.1 Limisphaerales bacterium | reverse complement strand
CACTGGAAGGCAGGGCATGAAAGACGCCCTGGAAATGGCCCACTTCACCGAGCAGGCCTTGAACCTGCCCGAGGGATCGGCCCTGGCCGGCTCCACCGGGCGCATCGGGCTGCCGCTGCCGATGGATAATGTGCGGGCCGGTATTATCGAGGCCGCGGTTGAACTGGGCTCAACGGCGCACCACGCGGCCCGCGCCGCCGAGGCGATTCTGACCAGCGACTCGCGTCGCAAGGAAATCGCGGTGGAATTCGCCCTCGGGCGCCAGCGCGTGCGAATCGGCGGCATCTGCAAAGGGGCAGGGATGATTCAGCCAGGCATGAGCGCCACGGGCCGCCGCCCGGCCGCCATCCCCTTGCACGCCACGATGCTCTGCTTCCTGACGACGGACGCCGCCATCGAGGCCAAGCCGCTGCAAAGCGCGTTGAACCAGGCCGTTGCCGGCAGTTTCAACCGCATCACCGTCGATGGCGACATGAGCACCAACGACACGGTTCTGATTCTGGCCAATGGCCTGGCGCAAAACTCCAAGGCGCAACTCTCCAAGCCGAAGTCGAAGGACTTTCTGATATTCCAAGAGGCCCTGAATCACGTGTGCCTGGCGCTGGCGCTGATGATCGTCCGCGATGGCGAGGGTGCTTCGCGCTTTGTCACCGTCAGGGTCAACGGCGCCAGGTCCTTTGCGGAAGCGGATGCGGCTGCCCGCGCCGTGGCCAACAGCGCCCTGGTCAAGACCAGTTGGCATGGTGGCGACCCGAATTGGGGGCGCGTCATCGATGCCCTTGGCTACAGCCCGGCGCGCATCGTCGAGGAAAGAGTGGATATCGGCTACAGCGCGCCCGGAAGCAAGAAGGTGCTCTGGAGCTTGCGCCGCGGCCAGCCAACCAAGGCGAGTTTCGAGGCGCTGTACGACGCGGTTGGGCCTGCGGAATTTGATCTGCACATCAACTTAAACGTGGGCAAGGCCGGCGCGCTCATCTATGCGGCAGACCTCACGGAGAACTACGTGGAATTCAACATGGGCGATGTGACCGACCCGGATTCATTGGGGGGATGATGCAGGACCTCATTGCCAAGGCCGCGACCTTGCTCGAGGCGCTGCCCTACATCCAGCGGTTCAGCGGCGCTACCTTCGTGGTGAAATATGGCGGCAGCTTCATGGATTCGCCGGACCCGGCGGTCCGCCAGGGCGTGGCCAGGGACATTGTCTTTCTGGAGGCGGTCGAGATCAACCCGGTGGTGGTCCACGGCGGAGGCAAAGCGATCAACCGCGCGATGGAGGCGGCGGGGCTCAAGCCGCGCTTTGTGCAGGGCATGCGGGCCACCGATGAAGCGGTGGTGAAGATCGTCGATGAGGTGCTATCGAGCCAGATCAACCCGGAAGTGGTGGCCACCATCAATGGCCTGGGGGGCGTGGCCAAGGGATTTGCCGGACCGGACATCTTCACCTGCCGCCGGAGTCGCATTCCGGGTCCGGACGGCCAACCGCTGGACATCGGCTTTGTCGGCGAGGTAACCGCCGTGAACACCGCGCCATTGCTGGAATGCATTCGGGACGGCATCACGCCCGTCATCAGCCCCACCGCGCGCGGCGAGGATGGCCGGATTTACAACTGCAACGCCGACGTCGCGGCAGCCCACGCCGCCATTGCCCTCAAAGCCAGGCGCCTGGTCTTCATGAGCGATGTGCCGGGCCTGCTCGAGAATCCGAACCGGCCCGACAGCGTTATTTCCCAGCTCAAAGTGGGCCGGGCGCACGACCTCAAAAAGGCGGGAATCATCGACAAGGGCATGATTCCAAAGGTGGATAGCGCCATCGCCGCCATCGAGTCCGGCGTGGAAAAGGTGTCCTTTGTCGATGGACGCGTGCCCCACGCCGTCCTGCTCGAGATCTTCACCGATGAAGGGGTGGGAACCGAGGTCGTGATTTAGCGCGAATACTTCCTGCCTGAAAGTGGTTGCGCATCAGGCAAAACGCGTGGACCTGTTCACCCCGTGAGATGGGCACCCGGCGTGCTCTTCCTGTCTTTAGCCGGCTCTTATCTCACGGGGCAAGGCCCGTCTTCTCACAGGCCTCGGTCAGGATCTCCAGCAGCCGCTGCCGGTCCTCGTCCTCCTCGAAGATCGCCTCCCGCCGGTCCCCTCGATTCATCGCGTGATACATCGCCCCAATGCCCGGCTCCTGCGCAGCCCGAGTGCCAATCGTGACACTTGGTCAGGAGCGGGCAACGGGGAGCGGCGAGCTCCCGTCGGGCACGGTTGGCTGTCGGTTGGAATCGGTTGGAATCGGTGTGGTATCGGTGTGGTATCGGTGTGGAATCGGTTGGAATCGGTTACCAAAAGAGGCTTCCAAGTGACCCCGTTGGGTTGTCAGGGACTTAGAGAGATTTGATCCGTCACAAAGCCGTCACAAATCGAGGAGAACCGTAACAAGCCGGGAACGGAACTGTCGCGATGCACAGTCAAGGGCCCAAAATGACTCAAGACGGCAAGCGGATTGATTGAAATTGCTTTTCGCGCGTTCACCGGTACTAAGTGCCGCGCGGGTGAGCCTGGGCTGGACGCAGGAGGACCTGGCCACGCACCCCAAGAGTGACCCAGGCAGGCTGGCCATTGCCGCCCGGCTGAGAAGGGAGACCACGCTTTGGATCAAAGCGATCGCCGCCCGGATGCAGTTGGGCACTTCCAAGGGCGCCAACAGCAACCTGCACCGCTGGATGCGGGCAAACGCTGGCGAGAATCCGGCCCAAGGGCGGATCGCGATCTGAATCAGAAATGAACCTTTCTATGGGTGGCCTCTTTGACGGCAAAAGCAAATGTTCAAAGCTGGCCATTTGACTGAGAGGACCACGAAATATGCGAAATACACGAAAATGAGATGGGAGCCAGGCTCTGGGGTGGATGCAGGTGACCACTGAACATGGCACGCAGGTCATTGTCGTTCTCAAAGATCTTTCCCCGGCGGTCACCCCGATTCATCACATGATAAAATCGCGCCCGGATATTCAATGCGCGAGGGTCCGGGCATGGCGCACTTTCCCGCAATGGGCCATAGTAGAGCAGGCCGGACTCGTCGTCCTGGTA
>JBJKSV010000355.1:0-6052 GCA_046703605.1 Limisphaerales bacterium | reverse complement strand
CTATGATCGACCAAACCGCCATCTTGGAGCCCGTTGTGACCCGCATCAGCGGTCCGATCATTACCGCCGTGGGCATGCGCCAGGCCCTCATGTATGAGGTGGTGCGGGTCGGCGAGGTGGGTTTGGTGGGCGAGGTGGTTCGGCTGATTGGCGACCGGGCTACCATTCAGGTCTATGAGGATTCCACGATGCTCATGCCGGGCGCACCCGTCCACCGCACCGGCGCGCCGCTTTCGGTGTGGCTGGGCCCCGGCCTAATCGGCAACATTTACGATGGGATTCAACGTCCCTTGCCGGGAATCCAAGCCCGAAGCGGCGCCTGGATTCGCCGCGGGGAAAAGGTGGAACCGCTGGATGTATCCAGGCGTTGGGCTTTTGCGCCCTTGGTTCGCCAAGGCGAGAGTGTCGGGGCCGGCCAGCCAATTGGCACGGTAGCGGAAACGCCGCTGGTCACGCATCGCGTCATGATTCCCCCTGGGGTTTTGGGTCGCGTGGCTTCAATCGCCGGTGAAGGAGAATACACGCTGCGCGACGCGGTGGCAGTCGTCGAGACTCCGAGCGGTCCGCGCCAGGTTACGATGCTTCAGCAATGGGCCGTGCGGGTGCCGCGCCCGATTCGGGAGCGAGTGCGGATCAGCGCGCCGTTGATCACCGGCCAACGCATCATCGACACCTTTTTCCCCCTCGGCAAGGGAGGCGCGGCGGCCATTCCGGGGGGATTCGGCACTGGAAAGACCATCACTCAACATCAACTGGCGAAATGGTCCGATGCCGACATCATCGTTTTCATCGGCTGTGGGGAGCGCGGCAATGAAATGACGGAGGTGCTGCGGGAATTCCCCGACCTGAAGGACCCCCGCACGGGACGCCCCCTCATGGAGCGGACCATCCTCATTGCGAATACCTCGAACATGCCCGTTGCCGCGCGCGAGGTTTCCATTTACACCGGCATCACCCTCGCCGAGTACTATCGGGATATGGGCCTGAGTGTGGCCGTGTTCGCGGACTCCACCAGCCGTTGGGCCGAGGCCTTGCGTGAACTCGCCGCGCGCCTGGAGGAAATGCCGGCCGAAGAGGGATTCCCGGCGACGCTGCCGTCGCGCCTGGCGGAATTCTACGAGCGGGGCGGGGCTGTCACGACGCTGGCAGGCGATCCCGCCTCGGTTAGCATTGTGGGCGCCGTCAGTCCTCCAGGAGGGGACTTCTCCGAGCCGGTGACGCAGCATACGCGGCGATTTATCCGCTGCTTCTGGGCGCTCGACACCGAATTGGCCAATGCCCGCCATTATCCCTCGATCCACTGGCTCCATTCCTATTCCGAGTATGTGGAGGACGTCAGTGCCTGGTGGGAAGGCTTCGCTTCGGATTGGGCCGAGCTGCGCACCGAAGCCTTGACCTTGCTCCAGCGCGAGGAACGTCTTCAGCAGATCGTCAAGCTGGTCGGGCCGGATGTCCTGCCCGACACCCAACGGCTCGTCCTGTTTATCGCCGAAATCATGAAGGACGGTTTCCTAACCCAAAGCGCCTTTGACGAGAAAGACATGTATTGTTCGCCTCGACGGCAGATTGCCCTGTTGCGAGTCATCCTCAATCTTCACCGAAAGGGGCGCGAGCTGATCCAAAGCGGCGTTGCTTTGGCGCGGGTGCGCGAGTTGGCGTGTGTGGCGGAGATTGTGCGGGCCAAATCAGCCTACGGCAACGATGAGTTGGAGGGCCTGGCGGAGTTGGACCGTCGTCTTACCAAAGAAGCGGAATCGCTGGCGCCGCATTTCGAGAGCAAGGGGGCGTAATATGCCAGATTTTAAATTCGACATCTTGGATCGCGGTCTCGAGTACGTGGGCGGCAGCCGCATCGAAGGACCGTTGGTCGTAGTCGAACGGGTCCGTGACGTGGGCTACGATGAGACGGTTGAGATCCTTGATGCCGGAGGCCATCCGCGCCTGGGGCGTGTCCTGGATATCTCGGAAGCGCAGGCCGTCGTGCAGGTCTTGGAGGGTACAACGGGTCTTTCGAACCAGACCCTGCGCGCCCGATTCCTGGGCGAGAGCTTTCGTCTGCCCGTCTCCCGGGAGATGCTGGGGCGGGTGTTCGACGGGCTGGGCCGCTCGGCCGACGGCGGTCCGCCCCCCCTCTCGGCGGACCGCCGGGACGTAAATGGGCTGCCGATCAATCCCTTTGCGCGCCGCTATCCTCGTGAGTTCATCCAAACCGGAATTTCGGCCATCGATGGCATGAACGCCCTGGTGCGAGGACAGAAGCTGCCCGTCTTTTCCGGCAATGGCCTGCCCCATGACAGGGTGTCGGCACAGATCGTCCGGCAGGCTCGCCTGCTGGATGAGCAAATCGACTTCTCCATTGTGTTTGCGGCCATGGGTGTAAAGCACGACGTCGCGGAATTCTTCATCCGGAATTTCCGCGACTCCGGCGCCCTCGGCCGCACGGTCATGTTTTTTTCCCTGGCGGACGCGCCGAGCGTCGAGCGCTTGTTGACGCCGCGCGTGGCGCTTACCCTGGCCGAACACCTCGCCTTCGATCACGGCCAGCATGTGCTCGTTCTGCTCACCGACATGACCAACTACTGCGAAAGCCTGCGCGAGGTCGCAACAGCCCGCGCCGAGATTCCTGGGCGCAAAGGCTACCCCGGTTACCTCTATTCGGACCTCGCCGGCCTCTACGAGCGCGCCGGACGCATCGAAAGCTCCCGCGGGTCCATTACGCAAATCCCCATTTTGACCATGCCCGCCGACGACATCAGCCACCCGGTTCCTGACCTGACCGGCTACATCACCGAAGGGCAGATTGTACTGGAGCGGGATCTGTTCCAGCGCGGCATTTACCCTCCTATCGCCGGGTTGCCCAGCCTCTCTCGCCTTATGAAAGACGGTGTAGGCAAGGGCTATACGCGCGAAGACCATGCGGCGCTGGCAAGCCAGTTGTTTGCCTGCTATGCGTATGTCAAGCGCGTCCGCGGACTGGCTGATGTCATCGGCCAGGAAGAGTTGAGCTCCCTCGACAAGCAATACCTCCAATTTGGCGAGGCCTTCGAAACGCGCTTTCTGGGCCAGGGCGAGTACGAAGATCGGCCGATCCAAACAACGCTCGAACTCGGCTGGGAGGTCTTGTCGATGTTGCCGCGGGACGAACTGCACCGGATGAGCGAACCGCTCTTGCGAGAGCACTACAGGGCGGCGGCGCAAACCCAAGCCACCACTCCAGTCGAGGTGGCGGCAGATTTGAAAGGAGCCTCCGCATCATGGCCAGACTGAATCTGCCTCCGACAAAGACGAATTTGCTTTCTCTCAAGCGGCAGCTTGCCTTCGCCCAGGAAGGTTACGATCTGCTCGAACAGAAACGTCAAATCCTGATTTTCGAACTGATGAGCCGGCTGCACCGTGCATCCGAGGTCGAAGCGCGAGTTGGCGAGGCCCTCAAGCGCGCTTTCACGGCGCTGCGGGAGGCGGAGTTGGATATCGGTTCAGAAGCTCTCGATTGTGCAACCCTTGCGGTTCTTCTGCGGCACCGGGTGGACTTGTCTCACCAGCGCCTCATGGGCATGCGCATCCCCCACGTCAGAGTCCAGGCTGATGTCTTCAGTGCTCAATTTGGTGTGGGCGGCACCTGCGCCAACGCGGACCTTGCCATGCGTTTTTTTATTGAGGCCCTTCCGCCGCTTGGCGAGTTGGCGGAATTGGAGAACAGCATCTTGCGACTGGCGTCTGAGTTACGCAAGACGCAACGCCGGTGCAATGCCCTCTCAAAGATCTTCATCCCCGACTACCAGGAGACAATCGGCTGCATTGTGGCGGCGCTCGAAGAGCGCGAGCGCGAGTCATTCGTCATTCTGAAAATGATCCGCGACCGGCTGCGGCGCTGAAGGGTGAGCGCATCCTGGCGATGCCAGTATCGCCGCAGAGTGGCCTCTGTAGTTGAGTTTAGGAACCGCCGATGGCTGCTTTACACAATAAGTCCTTTACAGAAACGCCTCCGCTCCCCAGATTATAGTCGTGGATGTTCCGTTGTTCCTGGAAAGCAGTGCGGGTGAGGGAACACGTCTGTCGAGGACGGGTTCTGATCTCTGCGGGAGGGTCGGCGCCGCGATTGAGCGGTCGCAGCGCTACCTGCTTGGCGAACAGAAACCCGAAGGGTACTGGGTAGGCGAATTGATGGTCGATGCCACCCTGGCAGCCGATACCATCGCCTACCACCATTGGGACGGGAAGATCGATGCCCAGTGGGAACGCAAGGCGGTGAACCATATTCTGTCGATGCAGTTGCCCGATGGGGGCTGGAATATCTACTACGGCGGGCCGGCGGAGGTGAATGCCACCATCAAATGCTATTTGGCCCTCAAGTTGGCCGGCGTGCCGGTTACCGACGCCCGAATGCTGCGCGCACGCGAGGTAGCACTGAATCTTGGCGGGGTGCCCCGGATGAACACCTTTTCCAAGCTCTACCTCGCGCTGCTGGGATTGTTCCCCTGGGACTACGTACCGACGATTCCGTGCGAGGTGATTCTCATCGGGAAATGGTTTTATGTGAACTTCAACGAGATGAGTTCCTGGAGCCGCTCGATGCTCGTCCCCCTGGCGATTATCAATCATTTCAAACCAACCCGCCCGCTCAAGGACAATATCAACCTCCATGAGTTGTTCCCCGAAGGCATCCACGAGCGCGACCTGGCTCTGGCGCCGGACCCGGAGCGGTTCACTTGGCGCAATTTTTGGCTCTGGATGGACCGCGTTCACAAGTTTGCCGAACTCTTTGCCCAGCACGGCATTCACCCCTTCCGGAAACAGGCGCTGCGCAAGGCGGAGCAATGGATGCTGGAGCGGTTTGAGGGATCCGACGGCCTGGCCGCCATCTTTCCCGCCATGCTCAACTCCGTGATAGCGCTCAAGGCCCTCGGTTACGAGGACACACACCCGCAAGTCCTGCGCGCCGAACGCGAACTCAAAAAGCTGGAGCACGAGACCGAGGATAGCGTGCGCATTGAACCGTGCTTTTCGCCCGTTTGGGACACGGCCATCGTCGTGATCTGCCTTCATGAATCGGGTGTGCCCAGCGATCACCCGGCCCTCAAGAAGGCCACCGAATGGCTGATGACCAAGGAAATTCGCTTTCGAGGCGACTGGCAATATAAGAACCCGGCCAAGGTGGAACCGAGCGGCTGGGTCTTCGAGTTTGAAAACAAATGTAACCCGGATGTCGATGACACGGCCATGGTCCTGCTGGCCTTGCGAAAGATCCCGACCGATGATTCCCACGCACGAGACAAGTGTTTCGAGCGCGGCTTGAAATGGACGCTGACCTTCCAATGCAAAGACGGCGGATGGGCGGCCTTTGACAAAGACTGCACGAAAGGGGTCCTGGAGAAGGTGCCTTTTGCCGATCACAACGCAATGCTCGATCCTGAGTGCGCCGACATCACCGCCCGGATCCTGGAATTGCTCGGCTACGAGGGCTACAGCGTGGCCCATCCCCAGGTCAACAAGGCGCTGCGCTTCATCCGCGAACACCAGGAGCGAGATGGCTCCTGGTACGGGCGTTGGGGAGTCAACTATATCTATGGCACTTGGCAGGTCTTGCGCGGCCTCAGGGCGCTGAGCCTGGACATGACTCAAGCCTGGCTGCTCAAAGCGCGCGATTGGCTGGAGAGTGTTCAGCATGAGGATGGGGGATGGGGCGAGCGCTGTAACACCTATGACGACCCGGTCTTCAAGGGCAAAGGTCCCAGCACCGCCTCGCAAACGGCCTGGGCGGTCATGGGCCTTTGCGCCTTCGACGACCCGGAACGTCCGAGTCTCAAACGCGGCATCGAGTACCTCGTCCGTGCGCAGAACGCCGACGGTTCCTGGACGGAGGATGAGATCACGGGCACAGGCTTCCCCAAGGTTTTTTATCTTAAATACGACATGTATCGGAATAGTTGGCCGTTGCTGGCCCTGGCGACATACCGAAACCTGGTGCGAAGACTTGAGGCAAGCCGGCAGCACGAGATCGATGGGCGCGCCTTCCCCTTGGCCCCGACTTGCTCGATCCCCACCGAGCGGG
>JBJKSV010000354.1:0-2981 GCA_046703605.1 Limisphaerales bacterium | reverse complement strand
TCTTGCCTTCGCACCGTTGACCAGACCGCCGCATCCGCAATCTTGAAGCCCGAAGTTTTTGGACAAGGGCACATTTTTCCCACTCGGCAACGGCCCCGAGGATTTGCCGGATGAGCTTCCCCGTGGGTTCGTCGTTGCCGAGGGTCAAATCCACACCGCCATCGGCGCTGATAACCTTGACTTCGATCTTCCTGAACTCGGCAAGGATGATTTCGGAAATCATCAAGTCCCTCGCCAACCTCGTCGGATTCTCCACTATGACCTTGCGGACGCCGTTGGCCTTGAGTGCCACGAAGAGGTCTGTCAGCCCGGGACGGTCCATTGCGTCCACGGTGCGTATTTCGGAGTTATCCGGACACTGATTTCGGAGTTATTCGGACACCGGTTCCGAAATCAATTCGGACACCGATTTCGGCCGCAATTCGGACCGGCGTTTCGGTTTTAATTCGGACAGGTTTTACGAGGTCCGAATTGGGTGTCCGAAATGGTCCGAAACGGCCCTTAAGGAGTGGAGTGGCGCTGGATAAACTGCCAGAAGTGTGCCGCCTCAAAACGAGGCGACATAGTCATGGCCCGAAAACCTATATTCATGCGTCAAATCAAAGAAATCCTCCGACTCAAACATCAGCACCAACTCTCGGTGCGAGAGATCGCTCGCAGTTGCGGGCTGCCTCACAGCACGGTCAACGATTACCTGCTGCGAGCCCAAGCCGCGGCTTTGAGTTGGCCCTTGCCCGAGGGACTCGACGACCAGCAAATCCAGGAGCGCCTGCTCCATCCGCCCCAGGCCCAGCCCGAGGCCTCCCCGCCGCCAGAACCCCCGCGCCCGTTGCCCGATTGGCCGGAGGTGCACAAGGAGCTGGGCCGCCGTTCGGTGACCCTGCGGCTGCTCTGGCAGGAATACCGCGAGCGTTTCCCCAACGGCTACGGCTACACGCAGTACTGCGAATATTACCATCGATGGGCCCAGACGCTCGATCCGGTCATGCGCCACCATCACCCGCCCGGTGAGAAGCTGTTCGTGGATTGGGCCGGGCAGACCGTGCCGATTCAAGGAACCGACGGGGACCTCTCCCAGGCCTCGGTGTTCATCGCCGTCTTGGGCGCCAGCAACAAGACCTTCGCGCAGGCTTTTGCCACCCAGAAGCTGCCCTCCTGGATCACGGCCCACTGCCAGGCTTACCAATTCTTCCAGGGGGTAACGCGCGTCACGGTCCCCGACAACCCCAAGACCGGTGTGCTCAGTGCCTGCCGTTACGAACCGCTGCTCCACCGCACCTACCTGGAGATGGGCGAGCACTACGGCACGGTCATCATTCCCGCCCGCCCCAAACGCCCCCGCGACAAGGCCAAGGCCGAGGGACACGTGCTCATCGCCGAGCGGCAAATCCTGGCCGCGCTGCGGGATCACACTTTCTTCAGCATCGCCGAACTCAACGCCGCGATGACTCCGCTGCTGACCAAGCTCAACGCCCAGCCGTTTCAGAAACTGGAAGGCTCGCGCGACAGTTGGTTTGAGACCTACGAAAAACCGAAGTTGCTGCCCCTGCCGGCGACGCCCTTCGAGCTGGCCACCTGGTCCCAGGCCGGCGTGAACATCGACTACCATGTCGTGGTGGATAAGCACTATTACAGCGTGCCCTACCAACTCATCCATCAGACCCTGGAGGTTCGGCTGACCCAAACCACCGTCGAGTTGTTCCACCACGGCAAACGCGTCGCCGCCCACGCCCGCAGCTTTCAGCCGGGCTTGTTCACGACCCTCAACGAACACCGCCCCAAGGCCCACCAGAAGCACCTGGAATGGACGCCCGGACGGCTGGTGGAATGGGCCGCCAAAACCGGCCCGCAATGCGCCCAACTGGTCGAGCAGATTCTCAAAGACAAACCCCATCCCGAGATGGGTTACCGCTCCTGCCTGGGCATTCTTCGGCTGGGCAATGCGGTGGGAGCCCAACGCCTGGAAGCCGCCTGCCGCCGGGCGCTGCACTTCGGCACCTGCACCTATCGGAGCGTTGACTCGATCCTCAAGCACCGGCTCGACCAGCAACCCCTGGAGCCGGAACTGCCCCTGAACAGCCCGGACCACGCCAACGTGCGCGGTGGCGCTTACTACCATTAGCCCGCCGACGCACCTTTGCCTATGCTCGCCAATCAAACGCTAGAAAAGCTCCAAGCCTTGGGCCTGCACGGCATGGTCCAAGCCCTCGAGGAACAACGCCGCCAGAGCGGCATCCCCGAGCTGGATTTCGAAGAACGCCTGGGCCTGCTGGTCGAACGGCAGTGGCTCTGGCGAGAAAATCGCGCGCTCACGGCCCGGCTGAAGAAAGCTCAGTTGAAGATCGCCAACGCGACGTTGGAAGACATCAACTACCGTCATGCGCGCGGACTCAAACGCGCTCAGATCGAGCAGTTGCGCGCCTCGGCCTGGGTGCAGCAACACCGCAACTGCATCATTACCGGCCCTACTGGCATCGGCAAGAGCTACTTAGCCTGCGCCCTGGGCCACCAGGCCTGCCGCGACGGTCTGCGCGCTCAATACTTCTACGCGCCCAAACTGTTTCGCTCCTTGGACGCGGCCCACGCCGACGGCAGCCTGGCCACCCTGCTCAAGGCGCTGGCCCGGCTGGACCTCTTTATTATCGATGATCTCGGCCTGGCTCCCGCCAAGACCAAGCCCTACCGCGACCTGCTGGAGGTCATCGACGATCGCCTCGGCCGCGGGGCCACGCTCCTGACCAGCCAATACCCCGTGGCCCAATGGCACGAGGTCATCGGCGATCCTACGGTCGCCGACGCCCTGCTGGACCGCCTGGTCCACAACGCCTATCGCCTGGAGTTGGATGGCAAATCGCTGCGCGATCCCAAAGCGGCGCCTGCGGATTGACCCACCACATCCTGCGCTCTTGGACAATCCGACCGCGGAGTGGGGGCCCGCCCAACCCGCGCCCCGCGGCGCCCCGCGCGCGGCGGCGCGGGGG
>JBJKSV010000353.1:0-3585 GCA_046703605.1 Limisphaerales bacterium | reverse complement strand
GCGGAAAGCAGAAAGCAGACAGCAGAAAACGATTTGCGCGGGTGGGAGTGGCGCTACCTGTGGCAGTTGTGCCGGGGAGACGAGTCGTTTACCCTCCATAAGTACCCGCGCGAGATCAACGCCCTGGCGGTCTCCAGGAACGGGAAGTGGTTGGCCGTGGCGACCTCCGATGAGGTGGTCTTGTGGGATTTGGCTGCACGAAGGGAGATCAGGAGGCTCCCCGTCGGGGCAAGGCCAGTTCTGGCGTTCTCTCCCACGAGCGACTTACTGGCTACGGGGGCGTGGGATGCGAAGAAACACCCGGCAATCGCACTTTGGCAAACAGGCACCGGGAGGGCGGCAAAGGTCCTCACCCACGATGCGGCAGTCCGGTCGGTGGCCTTTTCGCCCGATGGCCGATTGCTGGCGACATTCGACAATGACGGCATAGTCCAGGTGGTTGACTGGGCCTCGGGCCAGACTGTCACGAATCTCACTGTCTCGCAGCCCCGATACTCCACTGCGGGCGTGGTGTCCTTCTCGCCGGATGGAGGTCGCCTGGCGATTGGGGAGGACTACGGGCGTGTTCGATTACTCGACTTGCGCTCCGGCTCTGTCGTCCTCCCTCCGACGAAACTCGGCGCTGCGGTGTGCTCGCTTGCATTCTCGCCTGTCTCGAACCTCCTTGCCGCGGGCTACGGTTACGGCACGGGCATTATTCGCCTGTGGGACGGCCGCACGGGCGAGCCGCGCGGGGTGTTCACGAACCACCTTTCCGATGTCGCGGGACTAGCTTTCACGCCCGACGGGAAGTGGCTCATCTCCGCCGGTTCCGATTGGTCGCTCCGACTCTGGGACCTGGACGCGGATGCCCAGCGTCGCTGCTTCTGGAGCTCACGCGAAGCGTTGAACGCCCTGGCTATCCTGCCGGATGGCAAGACGGTCGTTACCGGTGGGAGCACCGGTTCGCTCAGCGTCTGGGATCTCACCTCCAGGCCGCGCCGCCCCGCCTACTCCAACTTCACCCTGTGCTCCGGGTTTGACTCGTTCGCGGTATTGGATGCCCGGAGTTTCACGCCCGGCAAACTCGACGCGCGCGTGGTGCGCCGCTCCGGCATTGCCTTCAGGCCGGATTCGCAATCCTTCGTTGCGCCCGATAGCAAGGGCGCGCTGGCACTCAGGGATGCCCGTTCCGCCCAAATCATCCAAGAACTACCCGTGTTTGGCAGCAATCACTGGGGCACAGCCCTTTCGCCGGATGGCCATTGGCTGGCCACCGGCAACGACATTGGGACGATCACCATTTGGGACTGGCCCGCTCGCCGGGCGATCACGAATCTCCCCTCCCACTTCGAGTTTTGCGGCAGCCTTCGATTTTCCCCGAGTGGGCATTACCTGATCGCAACCGATTTGCTCAACAAGTTGACGCGCCAGGTAAGAGTCTGGCGCACCACCGATTGGGCTGCGGTGGCCCTTTCAGGGATTGAGGTTGCCAATCTCTGGCAAGTGGATTTCTCTCCCGACGAGCGGTTGCTGGCCGCAGGCTACATCGATGGCCAAGCCAGGCTCTTTCGCTTTCCCTCCTTTGAGCCCGTCGCTTCGTGGACGGCACACGATGCGCCAATAATTGGCCTGCATTTCCTGCACAATGCTCGGGTCCTGGTCTCGATAAGCTGGGACAACTCCATCCGGCTATGGGACGTGCCTACGCGGAAGGAGTTGGTGGCACTGCAAGGGCATACCCTTTACGGCTTTGCGTTCTCCCCCCGTGATCGGCGATTGATGACCGGGGGTAGCTTTGCTGGCGATTCCGTTGCGCTTTGGGACTTGGTTGCCCACCGGGAACTGCTGGCCTTTGAATGCCCTGGACAGTTCTTCTTTGATCTTTCCGTTTCGCCGGACGGCAACACCTTCGTCGTCCCCGCAATGAGCGGGACGGCTCACCTTTGGCACGCCCCCTCGTGGGAGGAAATCCGGGCCGCCGAAAAGGAGCAAAGGGCGCAATGAACAGAAGGCAAAGGAAACGAAAGTGGCCCAGCCAGCGGATCGCGTGCGCCTCACGCCTCTCTTCGTTATCTTCGTTGCCTTCCGTTGGCTCCTCCGGTCCCGGCCCGGCGGGCTTCACGCTGATCGAGTTGCTGGTCGTCATCGCCGTCATCGCCATCCTGGCGGCTCTGCTGTTGCCTGCGCTGGGCAAAGCCAGAAGCTCGGCCCAATCTGTCCAATGCACGAGCAACCTGCGCCAGTTACAAATGGCCTGGCTGAACTACGCCAGCGAAAATCAAGACCGGGTAGCGCTCAATTGGACGATGTTCCCAAGTTATCCGAGCGATTACCGCGACAGCTTTAGTCTGACCAATTCCTGGGTTTCCGGATCGGCCATGACGAGCGCGTCCACCCGCGGCATTCGCTCTGGCACATTGTACCCCTATATCGCCAACGACCGGATCTATCGCTGTCCATCTGACAAATCGCTGTGGCCTTATGGAGCTCAGCTTGCGCCGCGGCCGTTTAACGTGGCCCTCAGCACAGCGATGAACGGGGGTTACAACGGCCTCAACGGCCGGGCACTGCACCCACTAGTCGTTGAAAAGCTGGCAGAGGTCCGCCACCCCAGCCGCTGGTTCACCTTCATGGACGAGGAGGCGGCGAGCATGGCCTCGGGAGCATTCTTCGTCGATCCCGAGGGCAGTTGGTGCATGATGCCCGGTTGTCGGGACAGGGGGTGCGGCGCCAACGTGGCCTTCGCTGACGGACATGTTTCTTTCAAGGAGTGGCAGTACCTGGGCCGGGTCCGCACGGGCGTGTTCAATAATCCCGTCAACGCCCAGGATCGCGCCGACCTCGCTTGGGTCCTCAGCGTCTTGGCGCCGTGAGGAGAGATTCGAGCGACTTCGTGAAGGCAAATGCCAATTTAGTGCATTAGCCGCGTAACGTTTGCCGACATTTGTTGTAGATCCCTAATGACTGCGGCCAGAGTCAACACAACGTGCTGCAGGTTCGGAGCAATCTTATGAAGACAAAAGGCAGCAGTATCGTCCGCTCAACCTGTCCATGGAGGGCGGCGCCCGTTCGCCTAATCGTCCCTTTGGCGCTTACGATCACCGGGATGTGGGTGGCCCTGACCAGCTCGTCCGCTGCCGTGCGATATGTGGATGCAAAGAGCCCGAATCCGGCCCCGCCTTACACTAATTGGGTCACCGCGGCTCGCGTCATCCAGGAGGCGGTCGATGCGGCCCAAGCTGGCGACGAGGTTCTGGTGACCAACGGGGTCTATGCCACTGGGGGCCGTGCGCTCTCAGGCGCTCAGACGAACCGCGTTGCGGTGGATATACCGCTTACGCTGAGGAGCGTCAACGGGCCGGATGTCACCGTAATCCAGGGCTACCAGGTGCCAGGAACGACTAACGGCGACAGCGCGATCCGGTGCCTTTATCTGGGCAGTGGGGCCACTCTTTCCGGCTTTACCTTGACGAGCGGGGGAACTCGCGCGGTGGGACGGGGATACGGTGGCGGGGTGTATTGTCAATCGGCCAGTGCCTGGGTCACCAACTGTGTGATCGCGCGCAACGCGGCCGGCCACGATGGCGGCGGCGTGTGTGGGGG
>JBJKSV010000352.1:0-12279 GCA_046703605.1 Limisphaerales bacterium | reverse complement strand
AAGAAGACATGCGCTGCAACCGGCGCGATTATCAGAATGCGCTCGAGGAAGGGGCGCGGTTTGTCTTTCGGAGCACGCCACTGGCGGTCCTCGGCGATGAGGCTGGGCGCGTGACCGGCATCCGGCTCGTTCGCACCGCACCCGGGCAGAAAGACTCAAGCGGTCGCCGCTCCTTTGCCCCCGTACCGGGCACCGGGTTCGAGATGGAGGCGGATTGGATTGTCCCAGCGCTCGGTTTTGATCCCGTGCCGTGTCCGCATTCAGGTGACTTCGCCCAGCTTGAGGCCAACTCATGGGGTGGCCTCATTGTGGACGGGAATCAGATGACCAGCATCCCGGGCGTGTTCGCCGGCGGCGATATTGTCCGCGGCCCGAGCTTGGTTCTTCATGCCGTCCGCGATGGCCGCCGCGCCGCTGCCCGCATCGACGCTCATCTCAAAGCGACTACTTGAGATCCAACCGTCTCGTGCGGATAAGCCGATGACCGAGCATATCGACCGCCGCTTGACATTGCTCCAGAACGATGTAGCCCACCAGCGGTTCATAGACACCGTGAGCCGGCGCCATTTCCACAAAGAGCACCTCGCTATAGATCGGCCTGAAGCCTTCGATCTGGATCCTGACCGGGCCACACACGACACCCTGAATGGCGCGCTGATCGGCCGTTTCCACCTCGACGGTCTCCAGTTCATCCAGAGCGCCGAGGCGCTCCCGCCACACGGAAGGCAAAACCAGGTGAGATGCCCCCGTGTCCACCAACGCGTCGCATCGCACAGCGTGCTCGGGAGCCGAGACGCTTTGCACCTGCACCGATACCATGATCCGTCCCATGCGCCTAGAATACCGCTTGGCAGGCCGCCTGCAAGCCCTCGGAAAGCGCCCACCTGCCACTGCAAACCGCAAAAAGCTGCCGGTGCCGCGCGACCCCGCCCTCCGGTAGTGTCCGGCGGTGCTCGGGGAGCCTGGGAACCAATTCTCCCTTTACCCGTGCAGCAGCGGGTACGCGTGGCGTCCCAAGAGCAATTTCAATCAACTTGACTCGCTGCCGCCAGCGAATCTAGTCTTCAGCCTATGAGGCTCCAGACTGAATCAGCGCAGTGCCGCATCGACAGGGAGGCCCCTTACAATGGAGCAAATCTCGGATTGAAGCAATGGCGATTCGTCGGTCTCAGCCTCGCCTCCCTTCTCCTCGCATTCTTCTTCGCCTTTGAAAATTCCAGCCCGACCGCCGGTTACACATATTGGGGCGGGGCGATTGTTAGCTTCATCGTGGGCTGCATTTGTCCTGTCTGCTTCCTCCAGGCACCGCGCCGTCCCCGGGCGCTAAAATGGCTCGCCCTCTTCTGGCTCACTCTCCCCTTCTGTTTTCTCCTTCTGAGCGGATGTTCAACCGCGCCGAAGTTGAGTCCACAGGACAGGCGCCAGGACATCGAATACCTGGCAGACTGGGCCCGGGATTGCAGCCCGCTAACGGCCTTCAGCGAGAAACTCAGAGACTTTCCGAATTGCAAGGCGCTCAGGCCCAAATACCTGCGCTTCGCCGAGAACGCTGCCGATAACGAGGATTTCTACCTTGTCACCGTCGGCTATTTTAGTGTGGTCGGCGCAGGTTCATGCCACGCGTACCTGCCGGACGAAACCTTCTTGAAGTGGAGTGCTGTGGGCCGTTGCATGGGCATTTATGACTGGGGTCTTTCGGCTCGCAGGTTGTGGGCCGGAACGTACTGGCCCCGCCTGGCCACCAAGATTTCCACGCGGGTTCATCCGCCCTTCCGCATCAGGGCGAAAGCCGGCCGATATTATCTCGAGGACGATTATCAGGCCGCAAACCAAAACGTGCCGCGGGGTTCAGAAATCGTCAGGGTCAACGGAAGGAATTGCTCGTCCTACTTGGCCTTCATTAAGACCAATTCGAGCCTCCGTTACGATGCGTTTCCCAAGGACTGGATTGATGACTACCTTCTCGTCATCGACGAAGGCCCGCAGGTTCGCTGGTGGTCCTTGGAATTCCTGCTTCCAGACGGTGGCACCCTCCGGTCCTTCATCCCCAAAATACGAGGCTTTCCCCCGTGGAAGGACCCGCCGCGCTCGCTTGATGCGAAGGAGAACTGCACCTGCATCAAGCTGACCGACAACGTCGGATACATTCGGATCAAGAGCATGTGGCATGGGCCCGTCGGCTACGTCTTCAAAGGCTACATCAGGAAGGAGCGGGAACGAATTCGGCGGTTCTTGGACCAGGCAGGCGGCCGTTACAAGAAACTTGTCATTGACCTCAGAGACAATCGCGGTGGCGTGCCCCGGTATGTTTACGAAAATCTGGTGCGCCCTTTTCTCAAACGGCCGGTGGCCTTCAAGCAGACGGCGGGGATCAGGGAGAAGTACCTGACGACGTTGAAGCGTGGAGCTCTGCGTGATCTAGAGAAGCAGTATGACCTCTACATCACAGCGAGGCGCAGAGTCAAAGCCCCAGCCGGGTTTCCGAATGAAGGTTGGGCTTGGTACGAGGTCACCCGGCGGCTTGTCCCATCCGTACGCTATAATTTCGACGGGAAGCTCTACGTTCTGGTCAATGGCGGTTCCTGTTCCGCGTCTTCTGACTATGCGGATCTGGTCAGGAGGCTTGGTTTGGGGACACTTGTCGGGCAAACGACCGGCGGGGGATGCGGGGACTATGTGGCCCCCGGGCTAATTCGCTTGCCGCGGAGTGGGATGATATTCCGGGTCGAAACTAAGATACTGGTTCCCCCCGACGGGAAGATCGACGAAGTCTTTGGAATCTCACCTGACATCACACTCCCCCTCGCGCCTCCTCCGGCGTCCGTTACTCGGAACGACCTGCTCAAGGACGATTGGATCAAATACATCGTTACGAAACTGTGATCGTGAGAGTGGCCTCGGCCACCGCCTCATTCGGTCTCCCGATCGGAGCAATTCGGGTGCGAAACATCCTCGCCGGTACTGCTTGCCTGGATTTCGCTAGACGGTAGATTACTTTCGTCTTCCGTAGCCGGGGGACGCAGTCATGATGGTCACGGTTGGGCTTTCGAAACGGCAGATCGTCGAAGAAGTACGCGCGATCCAGGATGCAGCCCGGAGACTCCAGGGCAGCAAGAGGAGCGCAAGAAACTTCCTGCGCCGAGTTGGAGCCAATGGCTGGCCGGGTTTCCCGACGAGACGTAACGGATCAGCGCGTCCTCGGCGCAAGAAGGTGTGAACACGTGGGTCATTGGGTACCATGGCTGTGACCTCAAAGCGCGAGGAACACCGATTCCTTGATCATGCGATTTTCGATCTGGATCCCAACCGGCCTGCACACAACACCCTGAATCGCGCGCTGATCGGCCGTTTCCACCTCGATGGTCTCCAGTTCATCCAGGACGCCAAGCGGTCCCGCCACGCTCAAGGCAAAACCAGGTGAGATGCCTCCGTGTCCACCAACGCATCGCATCGCGCAGCGTGCTCGGGAGCCGAGACGCTTTGCACCTGCACCGATACCATGATCGGTCCCATGCGCCTAGAATACCACTTGGCAGGCCGCCTGCAAGGCCGTGGAGGGCGGCTCCGCACTCCAGGCCGCCTGTTACTCCGCCTGAAGGTAGATCAATTCCGACGCCCCAGGTTCGTTCAGTTTGACTCTCAGTCCCTCTTTCATCAACTGTGCTCCCGTGGCCTTGCCTCGGGGCACCGAGCCGTCTTCGGACCACACTTCGTAGGAAGTGGCGCCGGAAAGTCCCTTGAGTTGAAACCGATGGGACGGTTCGGCTGCCTTTGTGCCTCGAAACGCAAACATGATGCCCTTGCCGGTCGCTGAGTCCACGTACGCCATGCCATCCCAGCCCGCCGGGTCGGGGCGGGCGGAGATGTGGAAGAGGTCGCCGTGATTGATTAGGGGCCGGATCCAGTGCTTATAGATTTCAATCTGCCGCCTTGCCACCCGGTGCTGTTCGCTGGACCAGGCGGTGGTGTTGCACATCAAGGTACACCAGCCCATCATCCCGCTGCGGAGCATTGTCTTGAAGGTGTCCAGTGAGGGACCCGGGTCGTTCTCGATGTAGCACTCGCACATGGAAGGGGCCAGTGGAAAGCTCGAATCATAAAAAGCCCTCCGGTTGCTCAACGGATCGTAGCTGTCGGTAATGCTGATGTAATGGACACGTCGGAGGATGCCGAAATCGACCGTATGTCCCCCGTTGACACAGTCCTCGAAGAGGAGCTTTGGATGCTCCTTTCGCAGTTGATCATAGACGGCGTAATAGCCGCGAGCCGCATGATAGGCAATGTCAGCCGGCCACGCGGTGTGGCCGTGATCAGTTCGGTCGCACTGGTCAACGATCATGACCTGGTCATGTTCGAGGAGATCGAGCCGGTAAGCGGTCACGATGCGCCGTAATTCACCGAGGCACCAGGCACGGGCCTGCGCATCGGCGAGGCAGACCGTGGCGCCGGTGAAATCCGATGGCCGCCAGTTGGGCGGGTAGTCGTGCGTAAACCAATCACGCTGCTTCGGGTTCGTCACCGCGAGTGTTTCCATGCCGCGGGCCTCCGTCCCGCCTTGAGTCCAGCCCACCCACAGCCCGAATAACATCCCCTTGCTGTGGGCGTAATCGCTTACAGCGGCCAAGCCGTGCGGAAACTTTGCGGGATTGGGACGCCAGTCGCCCACTGTGCGAAACCAGCCGGCGTCGATATGGAACAACTCGACTCCCAGGGCGGACGAATCGTCAATCATGCGCCGCGCCAAGCCTTCGTCCCCCGCCATGCCGCCGCCCCAGGTATTGTCTGCAACCAGGGGATAACGCGCATCCGATGGCCGTGGACGCAGATAATCCTCGATAAACCGATGCAAGCGGTTGGCTCCGTCATCCACGCCGCCGCCGTAGCACCCAATAAACACCGTGGGAGTCACGAAACGTTCGCCATTTTCCAACCGGCTGCGAAAAGCGCGTTCGGAGGGATCCAGCCCAGCCATGACGCTCACCTCCAGCGGTTGTCCGGCCGCGTTCATGTCAATGCCCACTCGCCCACTGAACTCAATCCCCAGATAAACACCTGCGTTCCCCTTTGCGTCCTGGAGCGCCACCCAGGGAATCATCTCGCGCGCATCCGAATAGGGAGTCGAACGTCCGTCGAAACGATAGCCGTTCGTGACCCATTCGCAGTGCGTGCCAAGGTCTGAAGGCCGGCTGGCGCCTTTTTCCACCCACCAGTTTTCGAGGCGGTCTCCCGCCGGCGCCCTCAAGGCCGCTTCGAGGCTCGGCAGGAGCGGCACTTCGAGGGTTTGGCCGCTCCGGTTGACGATCTCGAAATGGTGCTCGACAGGCCCCGGGCCTGGGAGCGCCCGCCAGATCGAGAGCAACTCGAGTTTTGGTCCACTGCAAACAAATCTCAGGCGCATCTCGCCGACAGCCTGACCTGCAGCGATTCCCTCGAATTCCCAGCGCACCGGCTGAGATTCGTTGTGGATGAAGACATGAGCCGGCAGAGGGATGGGAATTGGCCTCCCGACCCAATCCGGTGCGGTTTCGACGGAGGATAACGACGCGACAGCCGGTTGGCCATCTCTGAGCATTACGGTCAGGCGAGTGTCGGCGGTTTTGAATGTCCACCGTTCCTGAGCGTGAACGGCGGGCGCAATCGCCAGGAGGAGAGCTAATCCGGTGAGGGTTTTCATCACACCGCGAGAATAGTGCTTGCGTCTTGTCGAGTCAACGCGCTCGGCGCCAGAGCCAGATCAGCCAATGCGGCGGCGGAACATCCAGTCGGCGGCGGACAGAGTGATGAGGGCAATGACCAGCAGAGGCCACAGGCCTTGAAGGAGGAGCGAAACGCCGATGTCTTTCAGGAAAAGGCCCTTCACAATCACGATGAAATGCTGGAGGGGATTGAACCAATCGATGCGTTGAAGCCAACGCGGCATGTTCTCCACCGGCGAGGGAAAGCCGGAAAGCAGGACCGCGGGCATCATGAAGCTGAACACGCCCAGGAAGGCCTGCTGCTGAGTGGAACAAATGGACGAGATCAGGAGTCCGAAACCCGACAGCGCTAAGATATAAAAAAAGGCGGCGGCATAGAATAACGCCAGCGAGCCTTCAAACGGGATGTGGTAGATGAAAACGCCCGCGGCTAGAATGATGGTCGCCTGAACGCTCGCAACCATGAGCGCCGGAACGGTTTTTCCGACCATAATCATCCCTGGTGTCAGCGGCGAAACCAGGAGTTGGTCCAAGGTCCCTTGCTCGCGCTCCCGCGCCACCGACAGGGCGGTTACCACCAGCGTGCTGATAGTGGTGATAATGGCCACCAGGCTCGGAATGATATGGTGGACGTAGTCGAGGTTTGGGTTGAACCAGTGGCGGACGATGATTTCGGAATTGGCCGGGCGAAGCGGCAGGCCCTGCCGATGGTCGAGGTAGCCCTGCACGATCGCCCGAATGTAACCGAGGGCAATTTGCGCGCTATTGGAGCGGCGCCCATCCAGGATGGCCTGGATGGCGGCGGGATGACCGGCGGCAATGGAGCGGGAAAAGCTTGGAGAGAAGCGAACCGCCACCAGCGCCTTCTGGGCGTCGATCACCCGGCGCAGTTCGGTGTCGCTCTGAATGTAGAGCACCTCGGTGAAGGCCTTCGCGCAGGCTAACCGCTGGATCAGTTCGGCGGACTCGGCGCCCGTGTCCTCGTTGAAAACGGCCAGCGTATTGTTCTTCACTTCGAGCGTGGCGGCGAATGGGAAGACAGCCAACTGGAGCAGCACCGGCATAATCAGGAGCATCCGGCCCTGCCGGTCGCGCAGCAGCGTTTGCAGTTCCTTGATGATCAGGGTGGCGATGCGCTGCATTATTCGAGCCGGCGGCGTGTCTTGAGCGCCGTCAGGCCGAGAAAGAAAACCGAGGCCAACGCCAGCAAGAGCATGGATTTAATAAGCACGGACCAGACAGTGCCGGCTTGAAAGAGCGTTTGCATGGCACTGACAAAGTAGCGGGCCGGCACCAGGTACGTGACTGCCCGGATGGCCACCGGCATGCTCTGGATTTCGTAAATGAACCCGGAGAGAATGAGGGCCGGCAGAAATGCGGCGTTCAGCGCCGCTTGGGCAGCGTTGAACTGGTTGCGGGTCACCGTTGAAAGCAGCAAGCCCAGACCCAGTGCGCTGCCCAGGAACAACGAACCGAGCAGCCAAAGCACAAGAATCGATCCCCGGAAGGGGACGTGCAGGAGGAAAACGGAGACGGCGACGCACAGGAAGAGCGAAATGATTCCCAGCGCGTAATACGGCAGCACCTTGCTCAGCAGTAGCTCTGCGCGCGTGACCGGCGAGGCCAGTAAGGCCTCCATTGTGCCTCGCTCCCATTCCCGGGCCACAACCAGCGAAGTGAGCATCGCGCCAATGACGGTCATGATGACGGTGATCGATCCCGGAATCAGGTAGTTCCGGCTCTCGGCGGAGGGATTGAACCAGAACCGCGGCTCGATCGTGACTGCGGTGTTCACCGGACGACCGTTGTCAGCCGCGCGCTGCTGGAGCCAACCTTCCCAGGCGCTTCGGACGTAATTCTCGACGAAGTTTGCCGTGTTCGGCTCCGCTCCATCCGTGACTAACAGCAAGGGCGCCGTGACGCCGCGCCGTTTCAGCTTTTCAGCGAAGTCCTGTGGGATGACGACAAAGCCGCGAACGCGGCCTTCGGTAAGCTCTCGCTCCATCTCTGCGCGATTCTGGGTGGTTGTAATCCTCAAATAAGGCGACCCGTAAAGGCTGGCCGCGAAGAGCCGCGCCTCGGGGCTGCTGTCTTTCATAACCAAACCGACCCGCAAACCGTAGGAGTCGAGGTTAATGCCGTAGCCGAAGATAAACAGGAGCACGACCGGCAGGAGAAAGGCGATGATGTTGCTGCTCGGATCGCGCAGGATCTGGAGCGTCTCCTTGCGGCAAAGCGCCGCCAACCGGCGCCCAAAGCCGGGACGCAGCCTCGGTTCGGATTTGGGGCCTCGAATCATGTCAAATCATCGCTGTTCACTCTGGCTGAGATTCGACACCAAACCGGCGGGCAAGACAATGCCGCAGTTCATTCGGGCGGGAAAGCGGACAGGTGTCTCCGCCGGCCTGCATGGTTTCGTACGCGGGTAGAGCGCGCAGTCCTCTGCGGGCTCTATTCAGTGTATTCCGTGCTTTCTCCATCTGGCCGGCGTTGCCGCCAAAAGCGTGACCTGGTTACCACAGATTTCCGAGTTCAGGGACTCCAGTAGCCCTCGGCTCCGCTTGCACCGGGCGAGGGCCATAGGTAGGTTGGACTATGAGCGCTTTCAAAGTCAATATCATCGCCCGCAATCCAAAGCACGAGGAATTAGTCACGCCGCCACTGACAGCGTTGGTCGATACCGGCTCGGAACTGACGTGGCTGCCGGCGGATGCTCTCAAAAGCGCTGGCATCGCGCCGCGGCGCAGGCGGGTTTTTGCCACCGCCACCCAGCAGAAGGTCGAACGCGAGGTCGGCTATGCGATTCTGAGCGCCGAAGGCTATGAAACCAACGACGAGGTGGTCTTTGGGGAGCAGGGAGACATGATCTTACTGGGTGTGAGAACACTCGAGGGCTTTGGCGTAATGGTGGACCACATCGGTCACAGGTTCGTCGCCACCACAACTCTGGTTGCCGCACAGGCAGGCTAGACAGGCCGAAGCGGGACAGGCGCGAAATCGACGTTGGCGAAGACCTCAGCCAGCGAGACGGTGATTTGCAAGGAAGGCAGATTCAGGCTCGCTTTCAACCCCGCAGCCTCGTTCAGAACCCAGCGCCCGTCCGCCTGCCGTACGAATTGTTCGACGCGCGGCTCGTGTTGACTGACAAGCAGATACTCTCGCAGCGTCTCAATCTGGCGGTAGTGCTCAAACTTTTTCCCGCGGTCATAAGCCTCCGTTGAATCAGAAAGCACCTCGATCAGGACGGTGGGATTGAGCACGGTGTCATCCGTGCCCGGAACGAATTGCGGTGGGCCGCAGATGATGGACAGATCGGGATAGGTCAGCAGGCCTGTGGCTGCAACCTTAATCCGCAAATCGGCATTACAGACGACGCAACGTCCGCCCCTGAGCCGCTCGCGGAGCTCTCCGGCGCAATTGGTCGAAAGCAGACTGTGGCGGAATGTTCCGCCTGCCATGGCGAACATCTCGCCATCAAAGAATTCGCTTTTGAACTCGGCGGCTCGCTCTATTTCGAGGTATTCCGCTTCACTCAACTGGCGCACTGTTTCCGGCAAAGCCATACGACTCGGCAAGCATAGCAGCCCGCGCAGCCAGCGGCAAGCTCATCGATCCGCCCCCGCCAGACCCGATGGCAGGTCCGCCCGGTTCACCATCCATGGGTCGGCCAACATTTCCTTGACGTTTTCGTTGCGAGCCAGGCTCCATTTCCCATTCCAACTCATGAAGAACACCGCCTTGGGAAAGTGCTCCTTCACGCCCTCCAGGAACCGCCGATAGTCATAATTGCCTGGCGGGTTCTGCGCTCCGTGCGGGCCATACTCAGTGAAGCCAAAGGGCTTGTCGATCCTGGCTACTTCGGCATAGCCCTTGATATGCCGGGTGTCCACGTAATCCGTGTAGGCGTCCAAGCCTGCCAAATCCACGTAGTGATCGCCCGGGTAATAGGCGGCGGTCTTGTCTCCGTGGTTGGGGGCATAAACCCAGAGCAAGTTGTCCAGCCCCTTGGTCTGGCTGAAATAATCAAACATTTGCCGCCAGACCTTGATGAACACCGTCGGGTCCTTCCCGCCCCACCAGAACCAGCCGCCGTTCATCTCGTGAAAAGGCCGCCAGAGCACCACCACCCCAGCATCCTTGAGCTCCTGCAAACCGGCCGCAGCCAGGTCCAACTCGTGCATCCAGCGGGTGTGCGTCTCGGTGCCGGGCGCCAGCAGACTCTCCATGTCAACGCTCTTGTCCCGCAAGCCGCCGCCCTTTGGATTTGCCGGGTCGTAGAGGTGCGCACTGATGGTCACCAACCCGCCCGCCTTCCAATACGCTATGGCAGCCTTGTCGGGCGCTTGGTATGTAAGACTGCCGTGCGCGAAGTCCGCGTAGTCTGCGCCCATGAGTGCCGGCCAGTAGCCCGTCCGTTCGTGGATCCGGTCCATGAGCCGCAACGAGGCGCGCTGGCCAAAATCGGTGAATTGGCCGGAAAGCAGGCGTTTATCCTGGCGAGTGCTCAGGCCCTGCAAATAATTGAGAATTGCCCGGGCCTTGGCGTTGGCCTTGGGATTGGCGGGTTCCATCGCCTTCACCCTGATAGGGGCGGAAAACAAGGCGAGGCTCAACAGGCAACAGAGGATCTCTTTCATCTGCCTTTGGATGGCGGGAAGGGCGGGCGTATTCAATCGCAGTCTGAGCTTGTGACATCCAGCAGCGGTTCCGACTCGATTAGCCGCCGCGCAGCGCCAGCGTGCCATGTCCCCTTTGCGCGCGCGGCGACCGCCGGCTTGCCGGCAAGCGCATTTTGAAATTCAATGCGAGTCCAACCGGCTCAGCACAGCGGCAATCGTTCCCAACGCGTTGCCCTCCAGCCGGTTGTTGACGAACACAAAGGTCTTTCGCGCCGGACCGGCCTTTTGGCCCTGGGTGATCAGATCGCAAGCCGCCGCGCGCGCCTCCGGGTTCTCTTCCTTGATCGCGTCGTACGGTTCGAATTCCTTGACGGCCTGCTCATACTTGCGGCCCGGCCTGAGCAGAAATCTCGCGGCGACCAGTTTAGGGTTCGACACACTGCCGGCCAAGGCCATCTGTTCGCTCACCCCCGGCATTGCCGCCCACGAGTTGAACACATGGGCGACCTGGTGGCGGGCGAGGCACTCGAAATAGCCCGGCTTGAGCCAGTGCCGATTGCGCATCTCCACCGCGTAAGGCCAGCCTTTGGGAATCTGCCCCAGAAACTTGTCGAGGTCGGCGACAAAATCGCGGCCATGCTCGTAGTCGCCCGGCCAGAACCGGGAGAACTCGAACATCAGCAGCCCAATGTTCGGGCGAATGAACTCGCACGGCCCCAGAAAGGCCTTGGCGAACAACTCGGCATTGAGGAAATTCTCGTTGGCCTTTCCGGCCGACTCGCCGAAACGGTCCAGCTTTGGAAACTTCTTTATTGTCAGGGCATCGGTCACCTTGAGTCCGAACAGGAAGTCCTCAGGCGTTTGATTGGCCATTCCCTCGAGGTACTGCCGGCTGGGAAAGGTGTAATAGGCGGCATCGACCGAAACCGTCTTGAACACCTCGGCATACTCGGCCAGGCAGTCCTTCTTGAAGCGGCTCTGGGCGAACTTGCCCCGCCACTCATAGCGGACACTGTCGTAGAGCATTCCGACCCAGCCGGGGTACTTCCACGACGAGGTGCCAATGAAAACCCCCTGCGCGGCCAGGTCTTCCACCTGCTGCTTCAACTCCGCACGATTGAATTGCACACGCCATGAATACACCGGATCGCTTCTGGCGTAAACGGCCACTGCCGTGTTGAGCCACGGCGGCTTCTCGGCTATGATGCCTGCGTCGGCCCGGCGATGCCCGGGCCTGCGGCATGAGAATCACGAATAGCCTGAACACTACGAATGGCTCGAACGGCTCGGCACCTACCGACCAAACGGTCGCCTTGCTGGCTGTCGGGGCGGGCGTGTTGGCCTGCTTTTGGGGCTACCGCATCCTCAGAGTTGCCCTCGGCCTGACGGGCTTTATCGTTGGGACCGTAGCCGGCTCGCAACTGGGAGCGGCTCTGGCGCCGGCCCACGCCGCGGTTCAGTTTGCCGCCGCGATTATCCTGGGCATCCTCGGCGCGGTGCTCTGCCTCTGGCTGTTTCTAGTCGGCATCTTTCTGCTCGGGGCCAGCGCGGGCGGGATTATCGGCGCCGCGGCCTCCAGTGCCGCCGGTCATCCACCGCAAATCCTCTGGGTTGTTGTTGGGGCGCTTATGTGTGGAGTGGCGGTTCTGGTGGCGAGAAGATTCATGATCATCCTCTCAACGGCCTTCGGCGGCTCGTACCTGATAGTCTCGGGTCTGCTGCGCTTTTCAACGCACACACCCAACGCCTTCCCCATCTTCTTCGTGCCTTCGCCCCATAGCCCCCCCAACACCGTGGATCTAGTCCCCCTGCTCTCCTGGCTGGTCGTGGGGTTGGCCGGCGTCGCCTTCCAGTTTAAGAGCAGCGCAAAGAAGCGCCACGGGTCCGATTAGACCCCTGGATGGCTGTGGTTCCTCCCACGACCCGTGACACAGTCCGCGCAAGCCCGCAAGAGCGATTGTCGT
>JBJKSV010000351.1:0-9275 GCA_046703605.1 Limisphaerales bacterium | reverse complement strand
TGGGTTCCCTTTGCTTTTACCGCCGTATTCTCGCGCTCTCGTCGGCCCTGCTGTTTGTTACCGCGGCCCGTGCCCAGAGCGGGCTTGTCCAGTTGCGCGTGGACGCCACCGACCTCTCTCGCAGACTCCTGCACGCCCGCATGGAGATTCCCGCCCACCCGGGCGAACTCACCCTGGTTTATCCCAAATGGATTCCGGGTGAGCACGGCCCAACCGGCCCTATCAACGATCTCGTGGATTTGCGGATGAGGGCCAACGGCCAGCCCGTGACTTGGCGCCGTGATGCCGTTGACCTGTATGCCTTCCATCTCGATGTCCCCGCGGGGGCTTCGAGCGTAGAAGTCTCGCTCGATTTTCAACTGCTGACCGGAGCCGGGGACTATTCGGAAGGGGCCTCCGTTACCGCCCAGTTGCTCGACCTCAACTGGAATGAAGTGCTGCTCTATCCCAAGGGCGTCAACGCGCATGCCATCCAGTTCGTTGCGGCCTTGCGCATCCCCAAAGGCTGGAGGTTCGGCACCGCGCTGCCTCTGGCCAAACAATCCGGCAACGAACTGGAATTCCGTCCGGCGTCACTGGCACGATTAGTCGATTCACCCCTTATCACGGGCCGGTTCTTTCGCAGGATAGCCCTCACTCCAGGAGAGCACCCTCCTCATTTCATCGATATGGTGGCCGACAGCGAGGCGGCTCTCCAAATGAAGCCCGCCGACATCGAGCATTTCAGGCAATTGGTGGCGGAAACCGGGGCATTGTTCACCGCCCGCCATTATCGTGATTACCACTTCTTGCTGACCCTCAGCGACAACGTGGAGCATTTTGGCCTCGAACATCATGAGTCGAGCGATGATCGCACCAGCGAACGGAGCCTCATCGACACGCAGGAGCGAGAACTTTTCGCGGGCCTTTTGCCTCACGAGATGGTCCATTCCTGGAACGGCAAATATCGCCGCCCGGCGGGGCTGGCCACCCCGGATTACCAAAAGCCGATGAAGGACAATTTGCTCTGGGTCTATGAGGGCCTGACCACCTACCTGGGGAACATTCTGACCGCCCGCTGTGGTCTCTGGACTCCGAACGAGTTTCACCAGGAATTGGCTCTCATCGCCGCCGAGATGCAATCTCAGACCGGCCGCAAATGGCGCCCTCTTTCGGACACCACCGATGCCGCGTCATTGCTCTATGAAGCCCCGCGCCAGGGCACAGCCCGCCGCCGCAGCACGGATTTCTATCCCGAGGGCCTGCTAATTTGGCTCGAGGCGGACACCATCATCCGGCAGCAGACCCATGGCCAACGCTCGCTCGATGACTTTTGCTCCGAGTTTTACGGCGGCGAGAGCGGACCGCCCAAGGTCGTTCCCTACACCTTCGGCGACCTTGTCGCGGCGCTGCACCAAATCTGCGATTACGACTGGCGCGGCTTTTTTCACAAGCGAGTCTATGAAATCGAGCCGCAGGCCCCGCTCGGCGGCATAGAAAATTCAGGCTGGCGCCTGGCCTATACCAACCAGCCCTCAGAGTTGCTCCAGGCGGCCGAAAGCCGGTACAAACTCACCGATTTGCGTTTCTCTCTCGGCCTTACGCTGAATAACGAGGGCAACATCACCGATGTCATCCCGGGTTCGGTGGCCGACCGCGCCGGCATGGGGCCGGGTCTAAAGCTGCTCGGTGTCAACGGTCGCCGGTGGACGGCCGAGCTCTTGCGCACGGCCATTGCCTCCGCCACTACCAACAGCGCGCCTATCGCGCTCCTGTGCGAGAACGACGACTACTTCAAAACCTTTAAGCTCGATTACCATGACGGTGAGAAATACCCCTGCCTGGAGCGCGATACCGCCAAACCGGATATGCTCGCGGACATCCTTCGACCTCATGCCGCCTCGGCGCCGCCCTCAAGCAAATAGTCGCAAGCGAAAAGAGGGCCAGCCACCGAATATACGGAACAGAGGGAAAGAGGCGATCAGCGATTGGCTTATAGCCGGGGCTGCACATCCAGGCGATTTACCGCCCTTGCCTTGCCCTGTTTCGATGTAATTCGTCTGGTTTCCTTCTTTGCTGCCGACATGCGCACAGGTTCAACGGGGCGGGGGACGGACAGAAAGGTCGCCCACGGTGAACGCATAGGAAGTCTTGTACTGCCCCATGTGAAACGCGAGGACGACTTTATTGGTCGAATCAAGATAGCCGAACGGGATGAATTCGGTCGCCGACGCATGGAGCCAGTCCCTCGGTTTGGGGGCCAGGCGGCATTTGTCCGCGAAATCTGACTTGTTGACGAAGTAATAATGCGGATTGGCCGCGCAGTAACTCCGGCTTCCTCGCAGAAGCATTTCGATGACCGGGCCGGCGTCCCAGTCCTCTGACATGCCTTTGACCCGGCTATAGGCCCGGAACAGCGTTGGCGCCAACAAGGACAAAAGGATCGAGATGATAGCGCACACGCATAGCATCTCAATCAAGCTGAAACCGGCGAAGCTTGTGGAGTGCGGCGGGAAGCCAGGCGCCACGCCGCTTTGGCCAGTGCCTGGACTCCGGGAGGGCGGTCCAATCCCTCTTGGCCGAATCGATCTATCCGCGGCGCGTTCCCACAAATCGCAAATCCCTCCGGGCCTAAGCGGTGTCGCCGCTGCGCGTTGCCACTGCACTCCGCGGCTCGGCGGAAGTCCTTTATCGTTGTCCATGAGTGGTCCTGTCCTCTGCATGCCAATTAGACTGCCTGCCGCAGGATTCCTCACGTTTGCTGTAATGGTGAAGCCTTCGGAGCCACCCACCGCACTGAACCTGGCAGAGCCTATGGAGTGCGGCGCGAACCGCCGCTTTCGATGCTCGATCATCGCCTCGATTACTCCCGGCTCAGGACACTTCGGTTGCTCAAACCCGCTGAATGGGATAGAAGGAGGCATTGCGACCATGAGCATTATCACGAAGACCGGCGACCAGGGCACGACCTCATTGATGTACAACCGGCGTGTCTCCAAGTGCGACCCACGAATGGAGGCCTGCGGCGCGGTGGACGAACTGAGCGCCGCCCTGGGTCTGGCCCGTTGCGCGTGCCAGCAACCGCGCGTTACCGAGGCCATTCTGGCGGTTCAAAACGACCTTATCGCGTTGATGGGCGAACTGGCTACATCAGCAGAAGACCTCTCAAGATACGAACGGGACGGCTATCCGCGGGTGCGTCCGGAACTGACCTGCCGTCTGGAGATGGCGGCCAATGAAACGAGCGCCGGAATGGGCCCTTTCCGGGGCTGGGCACTGCCGGGAAACAACCCCGCAGCCGCGGCCCTGGATTTTGCCCGAGCGGTTTGCCGGCGCGCGGAGCGGTCCATTGTGGGGCTATCGGAGCAGGGCCTGCTTCAAAATGCCGAGGTCCTCAAATACCTCAACCGCCTTTCGGACCTGCTCTGGCTCCTGGCGCGAAGCACCGAAACCGAGGGCGAGACCAAACGTTAACCTCGGGTGTCCTGATTTTGCGGAGCGAGACCAAGCCCTGTCGGAAGCCAACTCTCCCCCCAGACCCGGTTGCTTTCTCCATCCTGTCCCGGGAGTCGTCAGGCGATTGCTGAGCGATGCTCCTGCGCGCGTCGCGTCTGTGCGGTTTATCAACACGGTGAACCCCGCCTTGCCTGCGGGGGTATCGCATGACAAAGTGAGCCTATGATGACCTTGAGCGAACTCGAAAACGCGGCCAATGAGTTACCGGCGGCGAAAAGAACGGAACTATTGCTGTTCCTGGCGGAGAGCCTGCGCAAGGAGCAGGCGCCGCTACCGAGGCCGCGTGAGTTTTCCGAGGTGCAACTGCAGGCCTGGATGGACGAAGATGAAGAGGCCATGCGCCGTTTTCGGGCTGGCAAGTGAATCTGTTCCTGGATGCTAACGTGGCGCTGGCGGCTTGTGGAAGGCCGACTGGCGCCTCGCGCGCGATTTTTGATTTAGCTCCAAGGAACGCTTGGACGTTAATGACGAGCACCTACGTGGTCTCAGAAGTGAACGTCAACCTCATGTGGCGCGCCGTCCGGCTCGAAAAACCAGGAACATCTCGCCTCTCACCTTCTTGGCGGATTGCAGTTCAAGCCTCGCCGCTTTTGCCAAGCTCGCGGCGCCGATGCCATCCGCGAGGGTAGGGGCCTCCCGCCCGCCCAGAATAAGGGGACAGATGGTAAGCCGCAGCTCATCGACCAGGCCGGCTCGGAACAAGGCATCGTTCAGCTCCCCGCCGCCCTCGCAGACGAGTCGTTTGACGCCCCATTTCTTCCGTAGCCAACTCAATGCCTTGCGAAAATTCACATCATTTGAGCCGCAAATCTTCACCTCGTCAGCCAGCGTCTTGAGCCGGCGCAGGCGCGAGGCGCTTGCCTTGCCCGTCGTCAGCACAATGATCGGAGAAAAGCGCCTTTGAAAGACTCTCGCCTTCGGATCGACGCTCCCCAACCGGCTCACGACTACTCGCAGGTTATACTCCGTCAGGCCCCGCTTCAGGCGTGCCTTGCGGAATCGCTCGCGGCCGGGCCCCAAATCAACGCAGTCCGAATCCACCGTCCGCGCCCCCGCCATAACCGCGTCGGCCGTGGCGCGCAGTTCGAATAACTGGAGCCGGTCCCGGGCGCTGCCAAATGAACAGACACGGCGGTTCTGGCTCGCGATTTTGCCATCCGCGGTCATCGACATATTGACGACCACATACGGGAGGAAGCTGTCGGCAGTTCTCATTTTACGCAGATGGAGCGATGTTCGCGCTGGGGTCAGTCCCGCACCTTTTTCCGCCACTTTGCCCCCCTATCGCGGCGGAATAAGTGGGGACTGACCCCGAGCCTGTTCGTTCACAAAATGAGCATTGCATCGCCGTAACTGAAGAATCGGTATTGCTGCCGAACGGCCTCGCGGTAAGCGGCCAGGACCATCTCGCGTCCCCGCAAACCCTTCGGCGCGGCAAACGCGCTGACCAGCATTAACAACGTCGAGCGCGGCAGATGGAAATTGGTTATCAGCCCATCCACGGCTTTGAACTCGAACGGGGGATAGATGAACATCCTCGTCCGCCCGGAAGCAGGGCAGGGGAACGGACCACGCCCGGCCGCCAGGCTCTCCAGTACCCTGACCGTTGTCGTGCCCACCGCAATGACCCGGCCTCCGGCGCGCCTCGCCACCCGGATTTTTTCGGCGGTTTCCTCGCTCAACTCGTAACGCTCCTCGTGCATCGGATGGGCCGAAATGGTCTCCGTCTTGACAGGCGCGAAGGTGGCCAGGCCGACATGCAATGTCAGGAAGGCCATCTCCACACCGAGCGAACGAATTCTAGCCATCAATGGTTCGGTGAAGTGAAGCCCCGCCGTCGGCGCCGCCACCGAACCAGCCACGCGCGCGTACACCGTCTGATACCGTTCCCGGTCTCGCTCCGAAGACCCGCTCGCGTTCCGCTCAATATAGGGCGGAAGGGGAACCTCGCCCAACTCATCCAGAAAACTGCTGATCTCCGCCCTCGGAGGCCTGTTCTCATGCCCGCCGCTCCGGGAGGGCAGGGGAGTGGCGTGCCCCGCGTCAGCCCCGTGTCCTTCAAATCCGCCAAATCGCAGGCGGCGATGACCTTCAGCATTGGTCTCAACAACGCTGGCGTGAATGCCGCTGGCTCGCTTGTCGGGCCGCAAAATCTCAATCCATGTCCCAACGCGCGCGCTCTTCCCCGGTCGCAGCATGGCCCACCATTCATTTCGGGCAGTCTCCTCCAACAAAAGGATTTCGAACTTCCCACCCGTTGTCGCATTCACCCCCCGGAGCCGGGCAGGTATCACGCGCGAATCGTTGACTACCAGCAGGTCGCCCGACCGGAGATACTCCGGCAGATCGCGAAACCTCTTATGCAAAAGCTGGCCGGACTCGCGCCGCAACACGAGCAGCCGCGATCCGTCCCGCTCCCTCGCCGGTTGCTGCGCAATCAGCTCCGGGGGCAGCTCATAATCAAAGTCCGCCGTCCGCATCTCCGCCAAAAGCTTGCGTTGGATCTCGAGGTCAGGCCGCCGTTTCACTCGGCGGTTTCACCTCCAGGGTGACAATCCTCATCGTGTCCACCACCTCGAACCAGTCGTTCTGCGCCTCGACAATGACCCGGTGGCCGCTCCTGGAGATGGAGATGAACCCCAGGTGCGGCACATCCAGAGCTTGGCCGTCCGCCGAATGCAGCACAAAGGGGCTGGGGGCGGGCTTGGCGCAACAATCTGCGGATAGCCTCTGCGTCCATGCGGCCAAGTTATTGGAGGATGCTTGAAATCTCAAGACCGTAGTGGCGTGCGAGGGAGTGTTACACGGCCAGTGCCAAGGTCATTGGCTCTGCAGCAACCAGTAACGGAATGGTGAAGAGACAGAACGAAAAACCATTATTCCGTTGACAGCCCCCTCACATTGGGGATTGTTCTTGCTGACCGATTCGGCCGGCCCTGGCCGAGAAATGCGCCAAATACAAGTATGAATAGACTGCTTATGCACCGCCGGAGATTCCTCATTGCGTCCGCTCAAGGCACGCTTGGCGCCACATTGGCGCCTCTGTTCAGCGGCTCACGGCTTTTCGGGTCTGAACCCTCGAATGGCCGGCTTGCCGTCGCCTGCATCGGCCTGGGTGGGCGGATGCATGCGCTGATGGCGGAGTTGGGCAACCTGGGCGAACGGACGGACATCGTGGCCCTCTGCGACGTGGATGCGAACCAAATCGCCATGGGACGCAAGGCATTTAGCCAGGCCGTGGCTCGAGCCAAGGATTACCACGACTATCGGCGGCTGCTGGAGCGCGAGAAGTCGCTCGACGCGGTGATAATCGCTACGCCCGATCATTGGCACGCTGCCATTACCAAGGCGGCTATTGAGGCCGGCAAACATATTTATTGCGAGAAGCCGCTGACACACACGGTGGCAGAAGCCCGTCTAATCGAGAATCTCGCCCGGCAATCCAAAGTGGCCACCCAAACGGGAAATCAGGGCAGCGCTTCGGCCAACTTCCGCCGGAGCATGGAACTCATACAAGCGGGCGTGCTGGGCACCGTCAGCGCCGTCTATATGTGGCATCCTCCCCACGGCTGGCCTTGCGGCATCGACCGCCCGCCTGGAGAGGACCCGGTTCCCGCGGGGCTCGACTGGGATTTCTGGCTGGGCCCGGCGCCGACGCGGCCCTACAAGCGGGGATACTATCATCCCGTGGCGTGGCGCGGGTGGTACGATTTTGGCGGCGGGTCGCTGGCGGATTTTTGCTGTCACGCGTTTAGCATGCCCGTGCGTGCGTTGGATCTGGACTATCCTGACCGCATTGAGATTTCTGGCACGCCGCTCGGCAAAGAGAGTTACCCCAAGGAGTGCAGAATCCGGTTCTTTTTTCCCGCGCGTGGCAGCCGCGGGCCGGTGACCATTCACTTTGATTCAGGCGGGGAAAAGCCTTGCACCGTGATGCCGCCGCCCGAGGTGACCGTTGGGATGGCCGAGACATTCGGCCAACTGCCAACAACTGGATGCCTGGTAGTGGGCGAAAAGGGAACCATTTCGGCCGGGCTTTGGAACGACCAATGTTTTTTGAGGATGAAAGGTGAAAAGGGGTTTCTGCCCGCCGCCATTCACCCGGCCGCTAAGGTCGTGCCCATAACCTTGCCTCGCGCGCCCAAGGGAGACCACATGCTGGAGTGGCTTTTGGCTTGCCGGGGAGAGGGAAAGACCTTCTCTCCGTTCGAGATCGGCGGGCATGTCACCGAGATCGGAGCGGCTGGCCTCGTGGCGCTCCGCCTCGGACGTGATATCGCGTGGAACGGAGCGAGTATGGAGGCAAAGGGCGTGCCCCAAGCTGCCGCTCTGGTCAAAGCCCAGCATCGCGAGGAATGGGGTGCATGATCCTCAACGCCGGAGATCCTTCAGTATTAATACTGCCCGACTCATTTCCAAGTAACCCCATCGAGTTACTTTCCCTTCCCGCCACAAGCATTGGCGGCGAATTTGCTAATCGGCGACATTTGGGGCCTCAGCCTCTGGCCCGGCCGAGGTCTGATTCATGAAATCGCTTGCGGCGGGCCCTTGACCTGGCTCAATCTCAGGTTGTGAACCGGTTCCATTGGCCCTTTGGCTCAGGGGGCGTTTTATCGGGTAAGCCAGTCCGGCCAGACACGGATGGGCCGGAAGAGGCTCGCGCAGTCCCCGTAAAGGGGGGCGGCATTCCTGGAACGCCCGCCCAAGAGTACACCCGCCGCCTCTCTCAGCGCCGCGAGAGCTCTCACCGTTTGGCTCGTCTGGACGCCCGCATTGCCAATGCACGGCTGGCCGCCTTTCTCGTTGGAGTTGCCGTTGCCTGGGGGGCATTCGAGGCGCAGGCGCTCTCCGGTAGGTGGCTTGTGGCGCCCGTGCTCGTCTTTGGTGCCCTTGTGATCCTCCATGCCCACGTCATCGACCGATACCGCCGCGCCATGTCGAGCGTTGCCTTTTATGAAGCCGGTCTGGCTCGCATCCAGGACCGCTGGAGCGGAACGGGAACCCCGGGGATGGATTTCCTCGACGAGCATCATCCTTACGCGGCGGACCTGGACCTGTTTGGCCAGGGCTCGGTTTTCGAGCGTCTCTGCACGGCCCGAACAAAGGGCGGTGAGGCAACACTGGCGCGCTGGCTGTGCGAACCGGCAACACCCGGGACTATTTTTGATCGGCAGCGTGCCGTGGCCGAACTGGCACCTCTGCTGGATCTGCGGGAGGAACTGGCTTTGATGGGGGCGGAGGTTCGCTCTCAACTAAAGAGCCGCGCTCTGGAGGCCTGGGCAGAGGCGCCACAGGAATTCGGCAAGCCCTGGTTGCGGGTTGCCGCTCTGGCGCTGGCTATCGGAGCCGTGGCGGGGGTTATCATTGCCTGCTGGAGCGCAAACTTGCGGCCTTTGGCCGCGGCTGTGGCGGCGGAGGGCGTGTTAGCGTCTTGCATGCGTCGCCGAGTGGAACGTGTGATTCAGAGCGTTGAACGCCCCAAGAGTGATCTGGTCTTATTGGCAGAAATGCTTGCGCTGTTGGAACGGCAACAGTTCCGGTGTGCCCGGCTGGCTGATTTACGCAACGCACTCGACAAGGACGGATGCCCCGCCTCCCGGCAGATTGAGGCCCTGCGACGGCGTGTGAATCTGCTCGACTGCCGACGGAATCTGCTCTTTGCGCCGGCTGCCGCGCTGTTGCTTTGGGGAACGCAGTGCGCCATGGGGCTTGAGGCATGGCGCATACGCTATGGCAGAGGGGTGAGGCGGTGGCTGGAAGTCGTCGGCGAGATCGAGGCG
>JBJKSV010000350.1:0-3693 GCA_046703605.1 Limisphaerales bacterium | reverse complement strand
CATTCACCGTTGGATCCTGCCCGATGCTGAACCGTCCGAAGAAGCAATTCATCGACAGGCTGCGGTCTCTTTGGTGGTAACCCGCCATGCTCTGGGCGGCGCTGAGATAATGGTCAGCGGGACATTTATACACGCCCAGGGCGGCGGCGGTGTACTTTCCCAGGACGCCATTGGCAATCCAGGCCCTGTTGGTGACGCTGACGTCCTGAACCGATGAGCCGGCGCCCCAGGTCATGACATAGTTGACCCAGTTATCAAATTTCTTGGCCGTAATGGCCTGCACCGTTTGGTCAACGCCGTAATTATTCGCCACGCGATCGTTGTAATCATTGGCGTACATCTGCCACGCCAATGTGAGCTGCTTGGTGTTATTCAGGCAGCCCACCGCTTGCGCCCTCATTTTTGCGTGGGCCAGCGCGGGCAGGAGCATCGCCGCCAGAATGGCGATAATGGCAATCACGACCAGCAGCTCAATAAGAGTAAAGCCGGTTTGGCCGTCTTGGTTCAGTTTGGTGCCAATAAACCGCCCGCAGTCTGCATCCTGGGTCAGTCTGGCGTCGAGCTTGCGAAAAGGAGTTATCACAACCGATCGTTGGTGTTCACTTGCTATTATGCCCCTGTCCTGCTGCTTTGCAACAGACGAATCGCAGGTGGGTCTTTCACCCCATTGCGGCCCCTTCCACGGCGGGCAGATTCCAACCCAAACTATGAGTCAACTTCCAAAGGCCGAGGACTTTCGAAAGGCGGCGCACGCCATCGAGTCAATCTTTATCAGGCGCTGGTCTCCGCGCGCAATGACGGGTGAACCGATCAGCAATGAAGAAATGCACAGGCTCTTCGAGGCCGCGCGCTGGGCCCCTTCAACCTACAACGAGCAGGAATGGCGTTTCCTTTACGCGCGGCGGGACACGCCTCAGTGGGCGATCCTCTTCGAGCTGCTGGCCGAGGGCAATCAGGCGTGGTGCAAGCAAGCAGCGCTCCTGTGCGTGATTGTGGCGCACAAGCTGTTTCAAAGGAATGGAAAGCCCAACCCGGTCCATGTCTTCGATTGCGGCTCCGCGTTCGAAAACCTCGCCTTGCAGGGCACGGCCATGGGCCTGGTCGTCCACGGAATGCAGGGCTTTGATTTCGACAAGGCCCGTTCCAGCTTGGATGTACCCGACGATTTCGCCGTCTGCGCCATGTTCGCCGTCGGGCGCCCCGGCGACCCGGACCAACTCCCCTCCGAACTGCGCGAACGCGAATCCCCCTCCTCTCGCAAGCCCATCGAGGAAATCATCCGCGAAGGGCGGTTCGCCTTCTGAGAGCGTGTCTTGAGGATGTAGCAGCCGACGCCAGGAGGCTCCGCTCTTACGGATTTTCCCGTTAGACCGGAGTACATCATGCCAAAACGTGATTGCATTTTATCCGTTGCCCGCCGCGCCGCGGTCGGGTAAAAGCTCTCCCGTGAAAGCACCGACTCTCTTTCTCGCCATCCTCCTGGCCTCAGTTGGCATAGGCCAAGCCGATTCGACCGCCCCATCCAGCCTGGCGAGTGTTTGGAACAACCCGCCCACCAGCGCCCGGCTCCGCGCCTATTGGTGGTGGCTCAATGGCAATGTCACCAAGGCCTCCATCACCCGTGATCTCGAACAGATGAAGGCCAAGGGCTTCGGCGGCGCGCTGATCTGCGACGCCGGCGGCGCGAACCAGGACGGAAATGCCCAAGTGCCCCATGGGCCGACATTCTTTTCCCCCGCCTGGCGTGACCTCTTCAAACACACGCTCCGCGAGGCCCATCGGCTCGGTTTGGTCATGGGCCTCAACATCCAGAGCGGCTGGAACCTGGGCGGCCCCATGGTGAGGGCGGACGACGCCCCCAAGAAGCTGGTCTGGACCAAGTTGCGGTTTCATGGCGGAACCGGCGTCTTGCCGAAGCTGGCGAAGCCCAAAGACCGGGACAACTACTACCGTGACCTCTTCGTTCTAGCCTATCCCATCCGGCACGCCCCCGAACTAAACCATCGGCGTCCCATCGAGAATCTTCAGGAAAAGGCGCTTATCAAGGCCCTTCAACCCTTTTCGGCGCCGGACTCGACGCCGTTGTTCCAGGAATTCCCCGCCACCCCCGGCGAAGAAGACGCGCACGTGAGCGACGCTATCGACCTGACCTCGAAACTGCGCCCGGATGGCTCGCTGGACTGGCCGGCCCCGTCCGGTGATTGGGAGATCTTCCGCTTTGGCTGCACGCTCAACGACCATTGCCGCGTCTCGACTTGCAGCGAAGGCTGGAATGGCTACGCCCTGGACCCATTCGACGCCGGAGCCTTCAAACGTTATTGGAATGCCGTGGTCGAGCCGCTCATCGCCGACGCCGGCCCGCTGGCGGGGACGACTTTGAAATGGCTGCACACCGACAGTTGGGAAATCGACGTCGCCAATTGGACGCCCACGCTGCGCGCCGAGTTCCGGAGGCGCCGGGGCTACGACCTCTTGCCCTGGCTGCCGGTCATCGCCGGGAGCATCATCAACAGCCGCAACCAGAGCGACCGTTTCCTGGCCGATTTCCGCCGGACGATGGGCGACCTGGCCATCGCCAACCATTTCCGCCTTTTCAAAGAGGGCGCCCACCGCCACGGCCTGTTGATCCATCCCGAATCGGGCGGACCCCATGGCGTGCCCATCGATGCCCAACAGTGCCTGGGAATCGACGACGCCCCAATGAGCGAATTCTGGGCCTGGTCGTGGCGGCATCGCATCGGAGATGCCAACCGGTTCTTCGTCAAGCAGCCGGCCTCCGCCGCCCACACCTACGGCCATCGGCTGGTTCTGGCTGAGGGCTTCACCAGCATCGGGCCGCATTGGCAATCGCGGCTCTGGTGCAATCTCAAGCCCGCCTTCGACAAGGCCTGCTGCGAAGGGCTGAACCGGCTCGTGTGGCACGCTTTTGTGTGCTCGCCAAAGGCAATGGGTGTGCCCGGCCAGCAGTACTTTGCCGGCACCCACCTCAATCCGACCGTGACGTGGTGGGACAAGTCGGCGCCGTTCTTCGCCTACATTAACCGCTGCCAGGCCCTGCTCCAGCGCGGCCTCTTTGTCGCCGACGTTGCCTACTACTACGGCGATCACGTGCCCAACTTCGCCCAACTCAAGGCATCCGACCCCGCTCATGTCCTTCCCGGCTATGATTATGATGTCATCACCGCCGACGCGCTCATCGAACGTGCCTCGGTCGAAGACGGGCGCTTGGTGCTGCCCGACGGGATGAGTTACCGGTTGCTGGTGCTGCCGAACCGGCGAATTATCTCCCTGCCCGTCCTGCGGAAGCTGAAGCGGCTCATAGCCGGCGGCCTGACTGTCATCGGCCCCAAGCCAGCCCAAGCCAGCGGTCTGTCCGGCTACCCTCGGAGCGATGAAGAGGTGCGGCATCTCGCGGACCAGGTCTGGGGCGCCTGCGATGGTATCAATCTAAAGGAGCATTCCTTTGGTCAGGGCCGGGTTATCTCCGGCGAGACGGCTCGTGAAGTCCTGGCCCAAGAGGGCGTCGAACCCGACTGCGAAATCCAACCCGGCGCGGGAGCACTGAGGGCCAGCTTCGATTACATTCACCGCAGGGATAAGGGCGCCGACATTTATTTGGTGGCAAACCGCACCAACCAGCCGGCGAGCGACACCTGCGTCTTCCGGGTCAGCGGCAAGGCCCCTGAATTGTGG
>JBJKSV010000349.1:0-4567 GCA_046703605.1 Limisphaerales bacterium | reverse complement strand
TCCGCAATTACGTCCTGCCCGCGCCTCTCTACACCGAGGACTTCGAATCCACACCCGCGGGGCCGAATCCGAGCGTGCCCACCGGCTGGACCCAGGTCAATTACACCACTCACGACAATCCGGGCCTTGTCCCCTCGGACCTGGACTCGGACTTTTACCTGGGTTGGGTCGTGGTCGATACCACTTTCGGCATTGGCAAGGACATGGGCCTAAGCCAGTATTCTCCCCAGATCCTGAACGGGACGAACTTCGACGCCTCTCTGAATCCGCTCCTGGTGAATCATTACATCCGGGCCGAATCCGACGTGCGGGGAGGCTCTCAGGTTCAATTCCTTTATACCAAGCCTTACGACCTCACCGGCAAGACCGGCATCGTCATCGCCTTCGACAGCTCCTACGAGCAGAATCAGGACAACATTGACTGCCTCGAATACACCGTCGATGGCACCAACTACAACCCGGTCTTCTACTGGCTCCAGGGAGACTTTGACAGCCAGGGACCTTCGGATGTCCTTCGTGACGGCGTGGGCAACATCGACGTGGTCAAGACCATGATGACGCACTATGGCGACGTGGCCACCTATACCACCTCCACCGGCCAACTGGTCGGCGGGAACTATGGCGCCTTTATCGAGGCCCCCATTACCCAGGCCCTGGCCCCCTATATCGAGGGGCGGATGAACGACGACAGCTCCGAATCCAAACGCATCGAACTCTATCGTGTGCCTCTGGCTGACAACCAGAAGAACGTCGTCTTCCGCTTCGTCCAGGCGGGCACCGGGAGTTGGTACTGGTGCATCGACAACTTTGGCATCTACAGCGTGCCCTCGCTGGCCTCCAGCCAACCCGGCCCGTTGACGGTCGGCATGGCCTCCGGCAAGGTCGTCATCTCCTGGACCGGCTCAGGCACCCTGCAGTCCGCGTCCACGCTCACCGGGCCTTGGAGTGACGTTTCGGGCGCCAGCAGTCCGTATCAAACTGACCCGACAGGCTCTGGCCAGTTCTACCGGCTCCATCAATAGCCAGCGATCAACGGTCTAACAGCAAACGCCAGGCTCGTATTCCGTGCGGGCTTGGCGTTAATGTTTGGCCGGGATACGGGCCTGGCGGCAACAGACGCAGATGCCGCACCTGGGGCAAAGACATTCCAGTTGCGAAGGGACCGCATCCTTGTATGGCGGGACAATCTTCTCCGGGGAGAGGATCCTCAGCGCCTCGGCGAGCAGTCGTGTCGCCTCGTCCAGCCGCAGCATTCTGAATGGGGCCAGCGCTTCATGCCCCGCAAGAAGAGGTTTTGTCTTGCGCGAGGGCGATTGCTGTGAGGAATTTGTGAGGAATCGCCTAACATCGGCCAAAAGTCGCGATTTTGCTGCGGATTTAACGAAAAGGGCGGTCTCCCACCAGAAGACCGCCCGACCTAAACTGACCATCTTTACGACGATGCCATGTTCTCACACCTCTTCGGAAAGTGCTATGGGGTCTTTACCCCACAGACGAGGCAGCAGAACACGTGCGCCTGTTCAGTCGCGATCTCGATGTTCCCAGCGTTCTCCATGGCCGTAGTAGTGCCAATGGTGCTCGTATCCGCCACCTCGATGTTCCTGGATCTCGCAGCCTGAAACGGAGAGCAGGCCGATGATGGTTGCCAAACAGATGAGTAATCTCATGATTCTATCCTCCATCACAACCTTCTTACTCAAAACCGTCGTTCGCCAATGGGGTAAAAAGCCGCCTTTGCTTTCTGCTTCCCGCTTGATACTTGCGGGCGTGGGCCTAAGTTAGCCGTGCAAGGCGCGGACGGTTTCGGCAAGAGCTTCAGGCGCGAGCTGTGGGTAGGACATGCCGTGCAGGCCATGCCGCAGGAACTCATTTGGACCTGGCGCGTCAAAGTACAAAGGGAAAGGATTAGCCCAATTGGCCACGACAACAGAAAAACATAACGGCGAACTGGTCCTCGGCCCCTCGAACCTGCCATACATCGAGGGCCTCTACGAGGCCTTTCTCCGCGATCCCTCGTCGGTGCCGGCGGATTGGCAGCGCTACTTTAACGCCTTCGCGGACCGGGAATTCCGTTTCCCTAAGCCGCGTTTTGGTCCCTCTTTTCGTCCATCAAGCATCTTTAGCGCGCCGGTGAGGCCGCCGGAGCAGACGCGTGGACGCTTGGTGACCGATGCGGAGCGGGCTGCCATGCAAGACCGCGTGTATCTTCTCACGCGCATCTATCGTGTCCGGGGGCATAGGATTGCCCAGTTCGACCCCCTGGGCCTGCCGCGGCCCGTCCCGCCCGAGCTGAAACCCGAGTTCTTCGGCTTTACGGAGGCGGACATGGACCTGCCGGTCCACAGCGAGACGTTTCAGTATGACGGTCCGCTGACCCTGCGCGAGTTGCTGGAGAGGCTGCGCAACACCTATTGCCGCTCCATCGGCGTCCAGTACATGCACATCGACGACCTCATCGTGCGCCGGTGGCTTCAGCGCCGCATGGAAGGCACCCAAAACCACATTCAGCTCAAGCGCGAGGAACAGTTGCGAATCCTCACGCGCCTGACCGACGCCGTCACCTTTGAGGAGTTCATCCGCAAGAAGTTCGTGGGCGCCAAGTCGTTCTCGCTTGAAGGGTCTGAGAGCATGATCCCTTTGCTGGACTTGGCCATTGAAAAGGCCGGCGAACAGGGCATCCGCCAGATCGTCTTGGGCATGGCCCATCGCGGACGCCTGAACGTCCTGGCCAACATTATGGGCAAGAGCCCCCAGCAGATCTTCCGCGAGTTCGCCGATACGGACTGGAAATCCTATCCGGGTCGCGGTGATGTCAAGTACCACCTCGGCAACAGCACGGAATGGACCACGAGCCAAGGAGTTCGGATGCATCTCTCGCTCTGTTTTAACCCCAGCCATCTGGAGTTCGTCAATCCTGTCGTCTTGGGCCGCGCCCGCGCCAAACAGGATCGGGCCGGTGACACGCAGCATGCGCGCAGCCTGGCGCTGCTTATTCATGGAGACGCGGCCTTCGCCGGGGAGGGAATGGTCCAGGAGACGCTGAACTTGAGCCAACTGCGCGCCTATGGCGTAGGCGGCGCGCTCCATGTCGTCGTCAACAACCAACTCGGGTTCACCACCAGCCCGTCTGAAGGCCGCTCCAGCACCTACGCTACGGACGTCGCCAAGACTCTCCAAATCCCCATCTTCCACGTCAATGGCGAAAACCCGGAGGCTGTCGCGGAGGTGGTGCGCCTGGCGATGGATTTCCTCCTCGAATTCAAGCGCGTCGTTGTCATCAACATCTATGGTTATCGCCGGCTCGGTCACAACGAGGGCGACGAGCCCTCATTTACGCAGCCAGTGCTCTACCGCGCGATAGCCAACCGGAAGCCGGTCCGTGAAGGCTACCTCGATCATCTGCTGGATCTAGGCGAGGTGACGCGCGCGGATGCCGATGCCTTGGCGGCCTCTCGCCGCGGCTTGCTGGAACGTGAGCTGTCCGAATCGGCCAAGCCACCGCCCCCACCCGAGCACTTGCGCGGGGTTTGGGCGGCTTACAAAGGCGGGCCGGAATGGGGCGTTGAGGAGGCGCAACCGGGTGTCCCGGTCGAGCAGTTATCCGCCTGGATGGAGCATCAGGCAAACGTCCCGCCCGATTTCCACCCTCACCCCAAAATCAAAAAGCTTCTCGAGGCCCGCCGGCAAATGGCTTCGGGCGCCCAGCCCCTGGATTGGGCGGCGGCCGAATCGCTGGCCCTGGCCAGCGTGGCCTGTGCGGGATTTCGAGTCCGAATGACCGGCCAGGACACCGAGCGCGGCACGTTCAGCCAGCGCCATGCCGTCCTGCATGATTTTCAGGATGGCCGGCCCTACATGCCGCTCCAGCACATCGACCCGCGCCAGGCCCCTGTCGAGATCTTCAACAGCCCCCTCTCCGAGAACAGCGTGCTCGGATTCGAGTACGGTTACAGCCTGGATTACCCCGACGGGCTGGTGGCCTGGGAAGCGCAGTTTGGTGATTTCTGGAATGTGGCCCAGCCCATTGTCGATCAATTCATCGCCAGCGCGGAGGAGAAATGGCAGCGCCTTAGCGGCCTGGTGCTGTTGTTGCCGCACGGCTTTGAAGGCCAGGGGCCGGAGCATTCCAGCGCCCGCCTGGAGCGGTTTCTGGCGCTTGGCGCCGCGGACAACATCCAGGTCGTCGTCCCGACAACCCCCGCCCAGTATTTCCATTGCCTGCGCCGGCAAGTCATCCGTCCCTGGCGCAAGCCGCTGATTGTCATTTCGCCCAAGAGCCTCCTGCGGCATCCCAAGGCCGTTTCCAGCCTCGAGGATTGCGCCCGGGGCACGTTCCAGAGAATTTTGCCCGACACCGAAACCCAGCATCCGGACCAGGCCCATCGTGTATTGCTCTGTTCGGGCAAGATCTATTATGAGCTGGAAGCGCACCGCCAGGAATCTGGCCGCCACGATGCCGCCATCGTCCGGTTGGAGCAGCTCTACCCGCTCCATCCCGAACTCATCGAGGAGGCCCTCGCGCAATACCGCGACGGCACCCCCGCCTTCTGGGTTCAGGAAGAGCCGG
>JBJKSV010000348.1:0-4173 GCA_046703605.1 Limisphaerales bacterium | reverse complement strand
TCGTGGACAAAGGCTCGCCGGATATCGGACACCTCATGGATCTGCTCAGGGGGGTTGCTGAAAAGACCTTCCCCCTGGTCATGATCGCGAAATTCGTGTTGTTGGCGAACCTGCCTTTTGCCCTCGGCGCGCTGATGTACGCTTATGAAGATCTCTTTGGCTCTCGGCCAACCTCAGGGCATTAGCCGGCAGACCGCCCTGGGCTGTCTCACAACCAATCTGGCGTTGCCCGGTTTTGGTTCGCTGGTGGCCGGACGCGTTTCCGGCTACACGCAAGCGGCGCTGTCGGTGGGCGGGACAATTCTGACCACCGTTTTCGGAGTTCGCTGCGTCGTATGGTATATTGGCAACTGGTCGCGGCTGCATGCGCCGCAGGCCGATCCGGTTGTGGTTCTGGGTCAGATGTGGCTGGCCATGCGCTGGGCGGTAGTGGGTATCGGGATCTTCGCGGTTGCGTGGATCTGGGCTTTGGGCACGAGCCTCGCCATCCTCCGCAGTGCTAAGAAGTCCTCTCCTTCGGCGCCGCCTCCTTTGCTCTGACCCGTCCGACTAGTCCGACCGATCTGACCGATCAGATGTTCGCAGGGCTTCTTCCAGCCGCTTCCACACTTCCTCCGCGTCCTCCAGCCCCACCGAGAGGCGGATCAGATGGCGCGACACCCCGCACGCCTCCGCCCAGTCCAGTTCGGTGTAGTGCGCCAGCAGCGTGAACGGGCAGGCCAGGGTGAAGACGGTGCCCAGGCTGGGGCCCTTGCAGAGTCTCAGCCGGTCATATATAGCGGGAGAATTGACCTCGGCGTGTCGGGGCAGGAACGTTACCAGCGCGCCCCAGCCTCCGTCCTTCCGCCGAAGCGCCTCGTAAGCCTCGGTGAATTCCCATTTCGGATACCACACGCGCTCGACAGCGGGATGCCGTCGAAGGCGCTCGGCTATGTAGAGGCCGTTTTGGTTATGGCGCTTCATCCGCTCGGCAAAGCCTTTGGCCTGGGCTTCCAAAACTCGCAGGTCCTCTCCCCACAACAACTCTTCGTGCTGCACACTCGCAATCCGCCGGAGCACCCCGTAATAGGGCGAGCGAGGATTGCATATCAGGGCGCCGCCCATAACATCGCCCGTTCCGGCGATGAACTTTGTCAGGCTGGTGGCGATGAGGTCCGCATGCCCGCTCAGATCGATATTCACCGGTGTTGCCACCACGTCATCCACCACCAAGGGCACGCCATATTCCTTCAACACCGGGCTGACCTGGCGCAAATCGGCCGACCCAAGCAGCGGATTGCCCGGGATCTCGCAGAAACACCCCGCCAACGGACGCCGCCGCAGCAGCGTCTCCAGCCGCTTGCCCACGTCCTCCAAATGATGTAGAAACACCGCGCCCTGCCCGAGCTTCTGCTGGAGCTTGAGGGTATCGACGTAAGGAAAACCCAATTGCGCCGTCGGGTGTCCAGGCGTCCTCGTCGTCAGGGCACGGAGGGCGGCGAACAGGGCCGCCATCCCCGTGGGCGCCAGAAAGATATCATCTTCCGAACAATCGTAGAACCCGGCCAGACGCGCCCGCAATGAGCGCCGAATCTCCTCTTCTTCGCCCCCAGTTGTCCGGCCCGCCATGAGCGCCTCCGCCTGGCGAGTGGAAACGATGAGACCGGTATGCTGCCAGAAAGCGCGCAGGGCGGCATGGCCGTCGGCTCCGGCTCGCACTCCATGCATCCCTCCGACACTGACGGCTTCGGCCCCGTCGCCGCAGGAATGCCGAATGTACTCCGCGCACAACTCGGCAGCTAGGCGCGACGGAAACGGCAGACACGGGCCCCCGGTGCTAATCCGCCCCGCCAATTCCTGAATGGACGAATGGATGAAAAACCGCTGATAGCCGCTGGCCAGCCGGGTCATGTCCTCGGGTTTCTTCTCCTCATAGCCAATGACATCCTCCCATCGCGGGAGGGCCACCGATACCGCATGGGGCGAATTTGGAATAGGATGCCCGATTGCCTCCGACATCCATAAAGACTCTTCCACTGATTGCTGTCCGTTCTTCATCAAACCTGAAAGCCGATTCTAAACCAATGCCATCCCTGGAATAAAGCCGGAACAATGGGCGAGCCGTCGCCCCTCGCAGAGGGAGAATCGGCTTTTCGCGGACACTCATGCCGAGAGCGTTCGGACGGGCGTCCTGTTGGGTTCGAATGCGGTTTCTCGAAGCCGGTGGAACCACGACCATGCGCCATGAGTGTTCCGATTGCCAAACTGGGTCCACCAAAGGATCTCCCAAGCTCCATCCTGCCGTGAGCGCCTCACGTTTCACCTTTTACGCCTCACGAGTTCGGGTCAATGACGACCCCACATGGCGGCCACCGTCGTGGGAGCCGCCCTTTGGCGCATCATCTATTGGCTGGTGGGTATCGAGCTCTTGGCCGGCGGCCCGTCCGGCGTGACCCGGACTTCAGTGGAGAGCCGGTAGGGATCGCCCGTAGGGGAGACCATCTCGGCTTCGACCATGTAGGCCCGGAAGCCGTGGGGCGGAGTCTCCACGCTCGCAACAACATTGGTCCCGCCCTGGGCCTGAATCGACTTGCTCGACCACTTGTCGTTGCGGAAATCCCGGTCTTTCGAATCGGTAGTCCAAAGCAGGAAAGCTCGCGCCGGGGGCTCGATACTCACGTCAATCGAGGCCGAATGGGCCTGGTTGGTCTGGAATTGCCAGGTCATTCGGGGTAACGGCTGGCGGTCCGCGACCATCTGGAAGAAAGCCGCCAGCGTTTGTTTGGCCTCCGCCCCTCCGGCCAGGTCATGACCGGCGTTGGGGGTTTGGAAGACGAGTTTTGGTTCAGGCAGCGCGGGCCAATAATTACGGAGCGCATCGACAACCCAATAGGGATCGTTGGTGCCCAGCAACAGCAGCTTGGGCATCGTGTACCGCTTGCAATAACTGTAAGGGTCCACCCACTGACGCAACTCAACCATGCGCGGGTCGTTCATTCGCTGGATGATGTGAAGGTCCGTGTAGTCCTTAATCTCTTCGCTTTGCCGCCCCCACATCTCCTGCGCCCAATCGGCCTGGACATTCATGTTGAGCATGTCGATGACGGCCGGGGCGATGGCTTTCACCCGGCCATCCACCGCGGCGGTCAGCCAGGTCGTCCAGCCCCGTTTTGAGGCGCCGCAGACCACGAAGCGCTGGAGCGTCTGATTGAACTGTTGCCGCGCCAGGGCCTGCTCGGTATCCATCGCCCTCACCGCCGTTTTGACCATCGGGAACAGGAGCGGCCAAGTCCGGTCCCCGGTCTTGAGGTATTGATCGAACGTGAAGGCAATCAGGGCGTCTTCCTTGCGGCCGTCGTAGAGGGGCTGATTTGGGACATGGTTCACCACCGCGGCGATGGCGCCCGCGCGCACCGCCAGCGTCTGCAGCATGCTGAATTCCTTCGTCACATCTCCGTCTCCCGTAATGAACAGGAACGCTGCGTCTGGGTTCCGGACCTGGCTCGGACGCACTACCAGCATCTGGTGACGCCAAGTGTTGTCTCGCCAAACCTGAGACGTGAGCTTCAACCGGATCACGCTCAGGCCTTGAACCTGGCGCTCTTCGGTCTTCTCCCACGCAAAGGCGGCGTCTGGTGCATGCACGTAATCGGCGAGGGCGTTGCCTGTCGCCGCCGCCGAACACGCTGGAGGCATGCTCGCCAGACCGGCAACAATCGCTCCAATACCAAATACTTCGCCGCTCAACCAACGCAGGCAAGGAGTGCGCATGCCCGAAGCCTGTGCTTCTGGCCGGTCTTCGTCAAGGAGAGTTTGCGCAACGGCAGATCTCGCGAGCGGTTGTGGACGAAGCCATGGCGCCGACTGGTCCCGATGCATCGGGATAGCGCTGGTCGGCAGCCCGTCATATCTCTGCTCCAGGCCCTGAATATCCCTCCCTCCAATTATGCGAGCCGCCCAACCGCGGCCCCTGCCGTGGGCGCGCCGGCACCCGGCGCGTTCTCTGGGTCGAACCACGAAAGCGGCAGGCGCCCCTTGGTCCCCCCTGAAAGGTAGCTGCACCGCCGGCCGAAGGCTGTTGCGAGCCATCGACCAGGAGATAGCAGCGGGAGCGGGGGCGCGGTCGTTGCTCAATGGACGGCTCGTTGAGGGGCATTCCCGGCGGCTGTGAGCCTCATGGGGGCTGTCCGTTGG
>JBJKSV010000347.1:0-4035 GCA_046703605.1 Limisphaerales bacterium | reverse complement strand
GCGAGTTGGCCGGCGTCTTCAGCCCGGCGCATCATGAGCATGCCGGCAACTTGGGCGATGGCCTCGAGCTGCAGCACACCCGGCATAATGGGGTGACTGGGAAAATGCCCCTGAAAATACGGTTCGTTCAAAGTTACGTTCTTCTGTCCCACAATGCGCTCGCCGTCCAGCTTCAACACCCGGTCCACCATCAGGAAGGGGTAACGCTGCGGCAGGCACAGCATCACCTGTTCGCAGTCCAACGCGATGCTCTGGCCTTCCACCAACTCGGGAAGGGGCTGGCGCTCGCGCTCCATTACAGCGGCAGGGGGCGGAGCAAACGTGAGCGGCTTGCACATCTGGGCAGACACCCGCCGGACAATCTCGCAGTTGGCGGCGTGACTCGGTTTGATGGCGATTAGGTGGCCCAGAACCGGGCGGCCCAGGAGTGAAAGATCGCCCACAATGTCCAGGATCTTGTGCCGGACAAACTCATCGGGGAAGCGGAGCGGTTCTGTGGTGAGCACGGCGTCATCACGGATGACAACCGCGTTTTCAAGGCTGCCTCCACGAATCAGGCCGTTTTTGATCAAGAATTCGAACTCCTCGAAAAAGCAGAAGGTTCGCGCCTGGGCCAATTCCCGCTCCCAGGCTGCGGGCGAGATTTCCAGAGAAAGGAATTGGGTGAAGCGGCCCTGCTTATCGGAGCTGGTACACGAGATTTTGAAGGTTTCGTGGGGCAAGAAAGTCATGAGCGCGTCGCCCATCTCCACCTGAATCGGAGCGTTGATCGCGTAGGCCTCCCGGCGCTCCTCCTGAGCCACAACGCCGGCTTCCTGGACCATCCGGCAGTATTCGCGGGCGCTGCCATCGGCAATGGGCGGTTCGTTGGCGTCGATCTCCACAACGACATTATCGATGCCGTATCCGGCAAAGGTCGCCAGGACGTGTTCAACGGTATGAACTCGCGTGTTGCCTTTGGCCAGCGTCGTCGATCGATTGGTCTCAACCACATTCTCGACCCGCGCCTCAATCTCCGGTTTGCCCTCCAGATCGACGCGTCGGAACCGCACGCCGGAGTTGGGCGGCGCCGGGACAAAGGTCATCGTCACCCGATTGCCACTGTGCAGGCCGATGCCGCTAAATGTGGCCGATCGATTGAGCGTTTGTTGCTGTAGCACACCGGCATTAAATCGAGGAGATCCACGATTTGCAAGCGATATGGCGTCGTGCTTGACGCATCCCGCAGAGCCAATACCCTGGGAAAATGTTCCGCCTTGAATCTGAAGATGGACACTGAACAGAAACTTAAACGGCTGCGCTCCGGTTGGGAGATCCTGACCATCTGCGTCTTTCTTGGACTCCTCTGGATGCCCACGATCGACAGCTTCCTGAAGCTGGACCGCGCGCCGATGCCCGTTGAACACCGAAGGCTGCATCCATGGCCGGCCCTTAAGGGGATCGCGGCCAGCCGAGAATATATCGCCGGGATCGAAGGCTATTTCGACGACCATTTTGGCTTCCGCAACCGGCTCATTGCCTGGAATAATCGTTGGAAGCATGAGTTGTTCAATGAGGTCTTCAACGACAATGTCGCCATCGGACGAGACGGATGGCTCTTCTTCCTGGGCCAGCGAATGCTCGATAACTGGAGAGGAGAGCATTGGACACCGGAGCAATTAATGGCCTGGAAGCGGCTGCTGGAGATGCGGCGGGACTGGTTGGAAGCGCAGGGGTGCAAATACATTTTCGTTGTCCCCCCCGACAAGCACACCGTGTATCCGGAGCACCTGCCAGAATGGATCGGCAAACGCGGTCTGCCCACCAAGCTGCAACAACTGGTGAGCTATATGAAGGCCCATTCAACCGTGAAAGTCCTGGATTTGACTCAGCCGCTTATCAAGGCCAAAAGACTCCGCGTGGACTACCTCAAGACCGACACCCATTGGAACCAGTTCGGCGCCTTTGTCGGCTACCAGGCACTGATCAGAGCCTTGGCGCCCCAATTTCATGGCCTCAGGGCCGTGCCCGCTACAGCTTACAAGTGGAAGCCCATTCAAGTTCCCCCTTGCGACTTGCCCACGCTGCTTGGCCAGCAAGACGCCTTTACCGAAACGGAGGCCTTCAGAGCCGAGCCGGTGGGGCCCTTTCCCAAGCTGGTGCCGCATTACGATCCAGTGCGGTTCGGCTCGCGTCCTCACCAAGCTCGCGAAGAGTTGATGGCTGGCACCCAGATCTGCTATACCCTTAACGAGCGGGCCTCTGGCAAGGTCATTGTCTTTCGCGATTCGTTTGCCGGCGGATGGGTCCAGTTCCTGGGACAGAATTTCAGGGAAGTGATTTACGTGTGGCATTACGACTGGGACCGCCCGCTGATCGCGCGAGAGAAGCCGGACCTGGTTATCGATGAGATGCTGGAACGCTTCTTTAATGTCGCCGATCCTGTGGAATTGGCCGGGGAGGATCTCGCCTCCAGCAACAACACATGCGTGACGCTGAGTTCTGCCCTGCCCTCCGCCGCGGCTAGTCCTCCCGTGAGCGCAAGTCGGTGATCTCCGCGGCATGGCTGTTCTTGACAAGATAACCGCTCCTGTGAAAACCTCGTAACATCCTGCAACTGAATGCTTTTCAGTTCACCCATTTTTTTGTTTTTGTTTTTGCCGGTTGTCCTGGCCGTTTGCTCCCTGCCAGGGCTGAAACTGCGCAACCGGCTGTTGCTGCTCTTCAGCGTGATTTTCTACGCCTGGGGGGAGGTGCTCTTTGTCTTTCTGATGCTCGGATCAGCGCTGGCCAATTTCTACCTGGGGCGCTGGGTGGACCGGGAAACCGAACCAAGACGCCGCAAATGGGCCGTTGGGGTGGCCGTGGCCCTGAATATCGGCACGCTGGCCTTTTTTAAGTATAGCAATTTCGTGGTGGCAAATATCAATGCCCTGCGGGGCTATTTCCATCTCGGTTTGATCCACATGGACCCGGTTCGATTGCCAATCGGCATCTCCTTCTTCACTTTTCACGCGCTCTCGTACGTGCTGGACGTCTATCGCCGGAAATGGCCCTCCGCCAAGAATCCGGCCGACGTCGCCCTCTACATTTTCTTTTTCCCACAGCTTATCGCCGGTCCGATCCTGCGGTGGAGCTCCATCGCTCCGCAACTGCTCAAGCGCACGGTCACAAAGGAGAAGTTCGCCGACGGAGTTCGCCGATTCGCAGGAGGTTTGGCTAAGAAGATGATTATTGCCAACACCGTGGCCCTGCCGGCCGACAAGATTTTCGCGCTTCCCGCCTCCCAACTCACGCCCTTGCTCACCTGGCTGGCTGTGCTCTGTTATACCCTCCAGATCTACTTTGATTTCTCCGGCTACTCCGATATGGCGGTCGGGCTTGGAAAGATGTTTGGCTTCCAGTTCATCGAGAATTTCGAATTCCCCTATATCGCCCAATCCATCCGCGAATTCTGGCGGCGGTGGCACATTTCACTCTCAACCTGGTTCCGCGATTACCTCTATATCCCCCTTGGAGGCAATCGCTGCGCGCCTTGGCGTACGCATCTGAACCTGGTCATTGTCTTCTTCCTGTGTGGACTGTGGCACGGGGCAAGCTGGACGTTTGTGGTCTGGGGCCTGTACCATGGCATCTTCCTGGTGCTGGAGCGAACCCGCTTGGGAAAGCTTTTGACTTGGGCCCCGCGCCCGTTCCGCCATGGCTACACCTTGCTGGTGGTCATGGTCGGGTGGGTATTGTTTCGGGCCGATAGTTTTGCCCAGGCCATGATCTTCTTGCGAAACATGGCGGGGTTTTCAACCGCGGCGGCGGGTGCTGGCCAAATCGTGGCCCGTTACTGGACGAACGAACTGGCCTGTTCGATCGCCTTTGGTATCGTGTTTTCCATGCCGGCATGGTACGCAATCCTGGCCGGGGCTGCCAGGCTCCAGGCCAGAGTCCCAGAGCGGCTTCAAGCGGCGGCCTTTTCTGCCGGCCAGACCGTCCAACTCCTGCTGGTAACCGCCTTGCTCCTTATCTCGGCTTCCTGGATGGCGGGCGGCACCTATAACCCAT
>JBJKSV010000346.1:0-3878 GCA_046703605.1 Limisphaerales bacterium | reverse complement strand
GGATATAGCTGCCGCCGCCGAAACCCTTCTTGCCGATGCCCCAGCCTTCCCACAGCGTGGTGTAGGGACTTTCCACCATTTTGCGGTAGCGGGTTTTCATCCGCGCCAGCGCCGCGTCCGGGTCTTGCATCATGAACAACGCTTCGAGGACATATTTTTCCATGTAAGGGCTGGCGTGGAACTGTTTCGCAATTACCTGTTCGATGGCCGGCCATTGCCCCGGCTTGGCGAGGCCGAAGACCACCGCCAGCGCATGACCGCGCTCGTCCGTTTCGCGATTGTAACCTGGCGAACGATATTCCTTGCCGTTCCAGAAGGTGCGGTTGTAATTGGCCGCAATGGTGTCGCGCATCTTTTCGTAGCCGGCGACATCCCCGTCGTGGCCGGTGAGCCGCGCCATTTTCGCGGCGGCGTCCAACGCCTGATACAGCCAGGCGTTTTCCATGACCGGCACGTCAATGTTTTCGCCCCAATCCGCCCAGTCCCAGCCGCCGGGACGATGAATGACCAGGCCGTTGGCGCCCAGGTGCCAGAGCGAGAGATAACGTTTCACCGCCGGATAGGCATGTTCGATGGTCGCCTTGTCGCCGGTTTGGAGGTAGTAATTCCAAAATCCCTTGTCGCCGATGGCCGCCAGCATTTGCATCGGAAGCTCCCTGTCCCAGTTGCCGGCGGGAATGGGCGAGAACAGCACGCCATCCGGCTTTTGCCAGTCCACAAGATTGTCAATGCCCTTGCGCAGAATCGCGATTCCCCGGTCGTCGCACGTGTAAAGAATCTGGTTCATCAAAATCACTTCGTCGCCCCACCACTGCGCGCGCTCGCGGTCGGGGTCTTGAACCGAATCGCGCATGTTCACGTTCATCGTGTTGCGCGCCTTGCGCCAGAGCGAGTTCAGGAACGGATCGTTGCAATCGAAGCGGCCCACCCAGTCGGTGTCGTAGCGTGATTGGCGGTAACGCAAGTCGAGAATCTCCACACCGGCCGGAATGGAATAAATCATCCAGTGCCCGTTCAGATACGGCAGGCTCTCGAATTCCTGCACGCCGTTCCGGGTGATATATTCCGAGCGATAGTTGTATTCACCGCCACCTTTGTAATTGTCCGTGCGCATATCAATCGTCAGTCCCGCCGGGGCTTTAATTTTTAGATACGGCGAGATTGTGATGTTGCGCGGCAGCTTGGCGATGATGGGTTTGCCGTCGCTGACGCGCGGCAGTTCGCGGGTGTTCTCGTATTCCATCAGCGGGCTGATGCGCCACTGGGGAGTCGGCCGCTCGATCAAATGCTTCCACGGCGCAACGGGCGGCTGGCCGAAGGCGGCGGCGTGCGGCCACCGGGAATCGTCGTAACCGGGCTTTCTCCAATCGCCCAAGTCGAGCCGGGCGTCGAAATGGACATTGAAGCCCGGCAAACGATAGTTGGGATGCGGCTGTCCCGTAAAACCGTAAGCCGGATTTCGAATGGCTTTCCAGGTTTCGTCGGAAGCGATTTTGGTTTTGCCGGCATCCAGTTCAAACACAAATCCCGCCTTGCCGCTGCAATTGTAAGAAAAGCCTTCTTTCCCCCAATACCACGCCAGCACGGCGACGGTATCGGTGCCCTGGCGCAGATACGGCGCGAGATCCACGACATCGTAATAAGTGTCGCGCGGATTTGGACCGCGTTTCAGGCCACCCTCGAACACAGCCTGCTTGCCGTTGACCCACAGCCAGTATTTGGAATCCACCGCGATGCGGGCGACAGCCGTCTTGGGTTTTTCTGGCAGTGAAAATTCCTTGCGCAGGCAGGTCCACAGATTCTGCACGGGGATTGACTGGCGGGACACGTGCGCCCACGGCGCCATCCCGAGCGCGGCGAGCACGCGCGCCTTTTTCCATTCATCGAGATTGACGGCGGAAGCCGCTGGCACGCCGATCCATTGCGCCGTCCATGGCGGTTGGGATGTTTCCACCCGGAGAAGAGGCACCGGTGGCAGCGTCATTTCCCTCGGCTGCTGGTTGCGGATGATGCGCACCTTGAGCGGCTGGGAACCTGCCTCGAGCAGCGCGGCGAAGATCTGATCGGTATTGGAGATTTTCTGTCCATTCAACTGCTGGACGAGATCGTTGCTCTGGAATCCGACCTTGGCCGCCACCGAATTCTTGGGAACGCTGACCAATTGCACGCCGCCCTCGTCCTTGGCGACGCCGAAGGCGGAAAATTCCTCGCCCTGCAAGCTGTGCAGCCGCGCGCCCAGCCACAACCCTCGCGCAACGCCAGTGGTCCAGACCGCGGAGATACCGGGCGCCGGCGGCGGGGGCAATTCCGGCGTGCGGGCGATGGCCTTTAATTCCGGCTTTTGCACGCCGAATTGATCCATCGGAAAATTGACAAATCCGAGGGCCAGGGCGGGCGAGCCGAGTTTCACGCGGTAATCGCCGCGGGACGAATCCACAAACTCCGCGTCCGCCACGATGGAATGTTTGTCCCGCCCGCTTTGTTTTTGCAGCGCGGTTGCGGGCGCGGGTTTCGCGCCGGTTTTTTGCACGAGATTGTAATCCATGACCCGACCCCAAGGTGGAGAGTGCATGAGCGCCGGGGCGTAGTCGCGCCACATGATGTTGTGCTCGAAAACTTCACCGCTGTTGGCAAACCAGACCTGCGGGAAAAACTCCGAGCCGACGATGATGTTGTTTTCGACGATGCGTTGATAGCCCTCGCGGTTCTTGAGTCCGCCGTGGAGGCAGAGGTTGTTGGTGATGATGTAATTCGAGGAGCCGTCGTCCAGGTCAATGTCCCAACCGTGATCACAACGCCACCGGTTGTTGCGCAAAATGTTCGGTTGGACGGCATCCAGAAACGGCAGGTCCGGCACCTGTTTGACCCAGGCGTTCACCTCATCAATTTCCGGCAGCCAATAACGGTCGCGCCCCCATGAATTGAACGAGCCGTGATCGCCGGTTTCCTGAACCGTGTCGAAGACGTCGCAATACTCAATAATGTTCCCGCCCCAGCAACCGTCACCGATGTTGATGCCGGCGCGCGGCACATCGTATATCGAGCAGTGCCGCACGGTAAGGTTGCGGGTCATGTCCATCTCCACCCCGGCCGTCTGCTTTTCCACCCGGCCGGTCTGGTGAATGAGGCAATCGTCCACCAGGCAATCAGCAGGGTAATTGTCCGTCTTCGGCCCAGGTGTGCGGTCAATGTCCGGCAGGCGGTTGCGCTGGTTGTAATTAAACAGCGGACTGCGCACCGCCTTGGGGTCGCCGACAAAGCAGATGCCGTTCGCGCCGATCCGGTCAAGGCGACAGCCGCGGATGGTCACGTGGCGGTTGTAATCGTTGACGAAAATGGCGTTGCCGCCGAGTTGATCGAGAAAGGAATCCTCCAGCGCGCAATCCTCCGCGCCGTTGAAGAAAACCGCCGCGCCGCGGTAAATCGCCCAGTCCGAACGCAAGAGCGGCTCTTTGGTATCCATCACCGTGCGCGCCGCCTGGCGGAAAACGAGTCCGCGCAGCGTGATCCATTTCACCGGATGCGCTTCGTCGCCGCGAAATTCAACCATCGTCCGCAACCGAGTGGCCTCCACGATCGCGGTCTTCAAATCCAGGCCGGCGGGCGGATAGAAATAAAGGGTGTGGGTTTTGGCGTTCAGGAACCATTCGTGAGGCGCGTCCAGCTCCTCAAAAATGCCTTCCACAAATTGAATGCGGGGGTTCGCGCCTCCGTCGCGATTATTCTGCCAGCCGCCCACCAGGATGAAATGGCCGTTTGCATCTATTCCGGTAATGCGCCACGTAAAATCGCCCCACAAAGCCGGGTGCATGGCGTGCAGGTAGCCGCCGGCTGGACTTGCCCACCGGGCGGCGCGCTGCCGGAGGTTCGCGCCGGAG
>JBJKSV010000345.1:0-3610 GCA_046703605.1 Limisphaerales bacterium | reverse complement strand
GGCCCAAACATGGACCTCATCCGTTCCCAAGGACAGCTCGCCTGGCGCCGGGGGCCACGGTAGCGAGGCGGCGGCATCCGCAGGGGCAGAACCGGCTGGAGTGGATCTGAGTTCGCGCCGGTGTGTTGCCACCGGAGTGCAGGGTGCGTCCGGCATAGGCGGAGACTGTGCGTTCAACAGCATTCTGGCCTCTGGACTACTCACTTTCATAACATAATCGAATGCATGGATTTGCGCAATCCGGTGAATACCCTATCAGAGACGCAACGAACGTGGAATCCTCGTTACCTCGCATCCAATCTCCGGCATGGAGCCGTGCGCCTCGAAGCGCCATGGTTCATCATCCATCAGCCCTCAACCATCGTCCCAAAAGCGGCGCCCGTCATTCCCGCCGCTCCCGGTCTCTGCGATCTTACTTTGTCAGGACGTGGCCTGGAATTGAACAAACGGGATCAGTGCCGATAGGGTTGATCGTGTAGCTCCCACCCGAGGGGCATTTGGGAAGGCCGTCGCCGCCCAGGTAAGGCGCCAGGTCGGCTTCGGTCACGGACGCTCCGTTTGGTCGATGTTGGGCCAGGGCCCACTGCTCTTTCGCGGTTTGAATCCGGCGCAGATTATTGGCGCATTCGAGAGCAGCGGCTTCTTGAGGGTTTGTCGGTTTGATTCCGTAGCGCGAGTCGAATCGCAACCGAGCTTGCAAGGCCGCCGACGATGATGCCGTTGCGGTTTGAACGGCTTTGGCCTGGAGCAATCGCACCTCGGACTCTGCCCGGCGGGCCTGCTCCTGGGCCTGCTGCACCTGGACATCGCTGGCGTGCAACTTCCGGGCAAGCTCAGACTTCTCGAATGCCAATTGATGGACTTGATTGCGCAACCGAAGCAACTCCTCGCGTTCTGCCCTGAGACGCGCCAATTCCGCCGCGTTGGCCTGCGGTTTTCTGCTCCCATTGCCTGGGTGTGGCGCGTGTGGCCCACTCTCGGCGCGCAACTGGGCTAACTCCGTCGCTTGCTTGTGGTTGACTGAGACGAGCAAAACCATCCCAGCCATCGCGCCAAGGACGCAAATCCACGCCAATTTCAAGTTTCTCTCCATAAAATCATTGATGAGGTCTAAAGCTCATTCTCTAATTTGCTCCTGGTTGTCCGAGCCCTCCCCTCCCGCATGCGGTGTGGCTGAAAGCGGTCGAGGCGGGCCGGAAGGAGTCAGAACATTCCTGGGTCTCAAAATCTCGTTGGCCAGTTGTTCCTGGCTGACGGTCACAGGGCCATCCATCAATTCAGGCACATTGAACGTGTTGAGGCAGGAATCATAAAAGGTGGGGTCTTCCTGGGGCAAGACAAAGGGCTTCTGAAATTGTCCCTGGGCATCGACATAGCTGATAAAGGGCCGGGCAAACAGGCCGTCGATGCGCTTACTGCTGAAGACGATCCACCGGCTGTTGCCCGACCATGTGTGCCAGGAATCGTCTCGGTCGCTGTTGATGCTCAGGCGCCGGTATTTTTTCGTGCGCAGGTCCATGACATACAAGTCGCTGCTGGAGCGATAAATTGGGAAGTTTCCATATTCGCACATGGTAAAGAGGAGCCAACGGCCATCCGGAGAGACCTTGGGCTGGCAGGCGCTCAGGCCGGTCTGTTCCGAGGAGACCATGAGTTCGGGCTGGCCCCACTTGTCTTTGGAGATGTCGTAGCTGACCCGCATCAAATCATAGCGGATGTGGCGGAACTTGTCTTCCGGGAGGGCGAAGGCGCTGCTGAAGTAGAGATAGCGTCCGTCAGCAGACCATGCCGGCCAGGTCTCATTGCGGTCAGGCGAAGAGATTGGCGGCGGAAACACCACTGTATTGGAATCAACCCGGTAGATGCCCAGGTCGGAATGGGCGTCAAACACATCACGGGTGTTGCCACGGGTGTGATAGAAAAGCGAGAGCTGGTTGATTGAGAAGGTGAGCAACCGTCCGCTGGGATGCCAGGCCAAATAGCCCATCGTCCGGTTCACCCGGATGACCTTGTTGGAGATCACCAGCATCATCGGGTTATGATTCGCGCCGCTGACGGCTCGGATGTTGAAGCAAAAAGTATCCGGCCTGCGGTTCAACGGGGTGTGGCAGTTGAGGCAGCCGTGGTTGAACTTATCGTTTTGCAGGATTGGCCGTTGCTCGAAGGATTCAAGGTTCCGCTGATAGATGCCCACGTGCCGGTAAGTGTTGAACAGAGGTTTAAGCAACCGGTAAGCGAGCCAACTGTCAATTTGTTCCTGGGCCACCTGGTTGGTTATGGTCGCGAACCGCTCCCAGCCAGACTGCGCTCTTTCCACCGACACATCGACGTAGAGCGGTTGCCCTCGATTTGCCATGAGCAAATCCTTCCAAGGCGCGGGCGGGATCTGAATGCAAGGGCTGCGGCTGCTGATCCTGATAGGGTCTCCTGCCTTTGAGCGAATCTCGACCTGATAGCGGATGCCGGGTTCTTCGATCAGGAAATTCAGTGGGGCGATGTTGGGCGGCAGAGTGACACCGGTATAATCGGGAGACAACCGCGGCGGCGTGGCGCTTCGGGAGGACAAGGGAGCGTCGCCGGCGGGCTTGGCCATGACGCTGGAAAGAAGGAGGCAGCTCACTATCAGCAAGGGGGCCAGGGAGCGTAGCTTCAGACAGCTTCTCCTCCAAAGACCGGCGCAGCTTGACCTGCTGGCGTCCGATGCCAAGCGCCCAATGCCTGACGACAGAGGCCGTTGGCGCACGAAAGCCTCCAGGCTCCGTGGAGAATTCGACCGGTACTGAGAGGGTTCCTTCATGATGTTTTGCCTCCGCTCTTTGATGTCGATGGCGCCCGGCTTCGGGCGGTATAGAAATAGAACCAATAAGTATCGCCAAATTCTTTCTCCAGGGCCAGCCGGCCCTGAGGCGTCTGGTAGAGCTTTTCTTTCAACGCGTCCACGAATCGTTGGAACCGTTCAATGGTCTTGCGGCGAACCTCACGCCCCTTCAAACTGATTTTGACTCCTTTGAGCCGCTCGTAAAGCAGCAACGCCTCCTCGTAGTTGCGGGGAATACCCACATAGCCCAGAGGATCCAGGCGCCAGAGCGCGTCCACGGCCTTTCCCAGGTCCAGCGTCAGGAGGTAATCCGCCATGAGATACTCGAAGGCCATCTTGTTTTGAGGATTCGCCCTTAGCAGGTGCTCCAGGAGAACGTCCTCCGGCAGGCCGGCATGCGGCAAGTCGTTGGTTGCCATCCGGGAGCGAATGAGAGCCAGGGAGGGGTCGGCGCTCAACCGGGCATCGGAGTCGAGCGCAGCCAGAGCCGCCTTCGCTTCGGCTTGATGGAATGGAATCTGGCCGAGCACGTTGAGGAAGATGCGGGCTGCCCTGGGCCGGTTCTTTAGCACGTTGATTCGGGCCAGGGTACGCAATAGGTCAGGCCGAACCCCCTCCATCTCCAGAGCCTCATGGCCCAGATGCTCGGCATCGTTCACTAATCCAAGTTCCAAAAGCGTCTGGCTCTGGGCCCGCCACGCCAGCAAACTCGTCTCCAGTCCGCGCAAAGGCGGTTCGCCAGCCCAGTTCGGAATTTCAAACAGGTCATCCCCCAACCGCCCCGTATGATAC
>JBJKSV010000344.1:0-3514 GCA_046703605.1 Limisphaerales bacterium | reverse complement strand
GGAGTGATGTTCGAATCCGGCCGGGCGTTCAGCAGGGCTTCCGCTTCTTCCGGAGCGAGCCACTGGGGCGACTGTGCCGTGCCGGTGAACGCCAGCGGAACGATTTCCTCGCACAGCAAAGTCAGGTCAGCCGAGGCCCTGGGTTTCAAGTGATAGCGGAAGCGGGCAACGACCAAAGTGGTCCGGCCAGAGACCCGCCGGGTGCGCACAATCCCGCAGCGGGCAGCGACCGGCGCCCTATCCCTGGCGGGCGGGTCGAGAGCCTGGTCCAATACCCAACTGGCCAGCCCTTCCATCAAGGGACTGGTGCGGCCCAAATAGATTTCCCCGTCCTGGAGCGGCAGGTCGAAGCGTCCGGTGAACTTCGCGTCCAAGCCGAGCGCCTGCCGCAAAGCCCGAGGTGTGAGCTTTTCATCAATCGCTACCTGCACGGCGCCTTTCCCGGCAGCGGTCACCGGAACACCGGCGGCGGCCATGGATTGGCGGAAGAAGATCTCCACCTCAGCCGGGCTGCCAAGAGCCTTCCGGACCGCGTTCATTTCAGCGGCCACCAACTCCGGCTTGAGTGTCTGCTGGGCATAGCGTGAGCGACGGCTGGCCTTCTCCTTGTCCCGCGCACTATCCCATTCGCGGTGCAAGGCCTCTTTCTGAGACTTGGCGGTGCCTCCGAAATCGAATCCAAGCTGCTCGGCGGGCCCACCAGTCAACTCGCGGAACAGCGCCCCTTCAAACAAGGCCTCGGCCACCTCTTCGCTCGACCCGGGCACGGCCACGGAGACACCCAAGTCGTTCTTGATGCTTTTGTGTTTCCGGAGCAGCACATCCAGGATCACGCCGTCAATCGGGTTGTCTCGGCCGTAAAAGGTCAGCACCTTGACCTCAGTCCTTTCCTGGTTAAACCGATCCACGCGGCCTTCCCGTTGCTCGTGGCGGGTGGGGTTCCAGCAAAGGTCATAGTGGACCACCGCGTCGAAATCGCGCTGGAGGTTCACGCCCTCCGAAAGGCAGTCCGTGCAAACCAGAACGCGGCTGGAGTTCTGCGGATTTGCCAATTTTGCGATCCGCGCCTCTCGTTCGGCTGGCGGCAGGGTGCCCGTCACCGAATCCACAGCCACCTTCTTGCCGAGGGCTCCCCGCAGATGCCGCGCCACATATTCGGCGGTGTCAATGAAGCGACAGAAGACAATAGGACGGTAACCATCGGCCAACAAGGCTTTGATGTGCCTGGTCGCTTCGATCAGCTTCTGGTCGGATTTGCCGGCCAATTCCTCCGCTCGCTTGGCAAAGGCGAGCAGCTTGCGCCGGGTGTTCTGGGCGGAATTTTCACCCGGGTTGGAACCAGGGCTGAAGTCGAAGGTGGCGGTGTCGTCCGTATCGTCCTGATCCAGGACGGTGCGCCGGCCAATCTCGTTGGCCTCCTCCTCGTTTTGGGCTTCGTCCACCGCCGCCCGGCTTCGCAACGTGGCCACCGCGGCTGCGGGGCTGGAAGAGAAACAGCGCAGGAGCGCTAAAGCGGACCAGTAACGGACCCGCCGAGCCCGGCGCTGCTGGTCGCCGGAGGTTACGAACTCGCGGGCAAACTGAATGACATCGTTGAAGAGCTTCCGGTACTCCGGGCTGAACGCGTAGGTTTCCTCCTTATCGAGGCGTTTCGGGAAGGTGGTATCCGTTTCCAGGTAATGCCGGATATCGTCGCGCCGTCGCTGGACCAGGTGCAGGGCCAATTTCCTGCGAATACTCTCGCGCGCATCCAGGTCGATCTCGGTTGGCAGGGCTTCGAGTTCTGGGTCCAGCAGCCCGAGCAAAGCACGGAAGGCGTGCTCATTTCCGCTGTGCGGGGTGGCGGTAATCAAAATGACATGGCGATCCGGCGATTTGGTGATCTGCTGAACCAGCTCGTACCGGAGTTGGCGCCCGGCACCCTTGCCGCCCGCCGGAGTGCAACCATGCGCTTCGTCCACGATCACCAGTTCGGGGCATTTCATTGCGAAATCGTCCCGGCGCCCCTTGCCCTTGATAAAATCGGTGGAGACCACCACAAACGGATGGCGGTCAAACACGGAAACCCCGAGGGGCAGGTCCCGCTCAAGACGCTGAATCATGCTGCTGAGGATCAGTTCGGCTTCGATGTGGAACTTCGAGGCCAACTCCATCTGCCATTGCTCCGCCAGATGGGGCGGGCAGAGCACGGCCAGCCTCTTGATTTCGCCACGATCGAGCATCTCGCGCGCGATCAGGCAGGCTTCCACGGTTTTGCCAATTCCGACGTCATCGGCAACGAGCAACCGGACGGGATCAACCCGCAGGGCTATTAACAAAGGGACGAGTTGATAGGGACGAGGGTCAACGGCGATACGTCCGAAACTGCGGAAGGGGCCCGCCGCTGCCCGGGTCGAAATACGGGCGGCATCGCGTAATAAGGCGCCAGCCTGAAAATCTCCCAAATCATCGCGAGTGGGGAATGAGAAGGCGGCGCTCTGGACCGGTTCAACGGCGGGCAGAATACCGGTGATTTCTTCGTCCAAGCCGCCGACCGGCCGGACCATGAGCAATTCATCCGTGGAATCCGGCAGAACAACCCACTCCCGGCCGCGGGCCTGAACCAAGGTTCCTGGATTGGAGAGGGTGGCAGAACTCATAGGCCCCCATCTTTGGCGAACGCACCGAAAACATCCGGGTGCTTGCCGAGAATCTCTTTCCAATCCGCCTTGTGGTGGAAGCGGATGACGATGTACCCGACATCCAGCAAGCGCTGAGTGACTTCCTCGTCAGCCCGGATTTGGTCGGCGTCATCATGCGGCGGGCCATCCACGTAGATGGCGGCGTTGTGCTCGCGGTAGAAGAAGTCCGGCTGAGTGCTGCAGGATTCGATCAGGAATTGCGCATCGCTTGGGGGGCGAAGGACCAAGGAGTCAACCAAGTCCAGCCACCTCTTTTCCAGTTGGCTGTCGCAGCGTTTCCGCAAAGCCGCCATGCGTTCAGCCCGCGACCCGGCGCCGCCGGCCGGACGACAGACGGACCGGGTGAGTTCCGAGAGCAGGCCACGGACGAGATGCCGATTCAGATCTTTGTGGTCCGGCTGGTTAAAATAATCCAGCAAGCACTCATAGCAGGCCTTGCCGCAGGTCGTCGCCCCTTTGTCCTCAAGCGTATCCGGGTCGAAATGACAAATCTCAAGCGCACGGCGGGCCAAGACGGGAATCACCGATGGATCTTCGGCAACCTGCCGCAAAACACCGGCGCCACCCTCCGATGCCTCATAAAAAAGAATCTCCTGACGATCCTGGCCTGCCGGCATCGGCTCGCAAGAAAGTTCGCGTGGTTCAAGTTGGAAATGCTTCAAAATGGCCTGCCGGAAGGCGGATTGCAGGCTGGCCATTTCCGGGCCGGACCGGACGGGTTCAAACCGCATCACCAGCGCGTTTTTCGTATCCTTAACAAAAGGCACCACTCGCTGGAGGCGCCCTTGGGCGTTGGCATCGTCCTGGTCCTCATCGTCCGCCTGGTTGCGGGA
>JBJKSV010000343.1:0-10143 GCA_046703605.1 Limisphaerales bacterium | reverse complement strand
GGTGAAGCTGGCCCAGCGCGATTTATCAGGCGGCACGGGGTTGTTCTTTACCCATTGCCCATCGGCAAAGTGATAGAAATCGACGCCCGGATTGACCGACCGGTCGATGTAGTTGACCGAGAAGCGTGGGACTGTCGGCGGTGAGTCGGGGCGAGCCGGGGCATCTGCGGAAGGGTCCGCGGCAAAGACGACGAGGCCTGGCAGCAGGGCGGCCAAAAGGGGGAGAAAATGAAGATTCATGAAACTTGATGGCTGGCGCCAGTGTGCTGAAGACCTGGCCTGAACGACGATATCCGACTGCATCTGGCCAAACGGTAACAGGAACGATGCGCCTGTCAAGCCGGCGGGCAGATGATCGGGGCATACGACCTGCAAAGAACGCAAAGAGCTCGCAGCCCTGTCCCGCTTGGGGCGTTCCTCAGGTGCGTCCGGGAGCGCGTAAACCAGGACGTTGGTGTCCAAGAGCGCCTCAGCGGCGGGCATTGCTCTCCTCCCGCGAGGGCATGCGCCCCACCTTGCCGCCGAAAGAACCTATCATGCGTAGTATCTCCCGCCGCGCTGCTTCACGAGGATCCTCTGTCCTTGCCAGGTGGGCCAAAGCTCCCCGCACCAGGGCGCTGATGCTGGTACCCCTCTCGGCTGCCAACGCTCGAACGGCTCGCCAAGTGCTCTCGTCAATCGTCAGGTTGACGGTTTTCACGCGGACAAATTGACTTTGTTTCTTTGCGAGGTCAAGCGCCGCTCCGCCCAACTCCAGGAATCGTAGAGATGCGCGTTAACCGTGGCCTTCAGGTAACGGGACGAACGGTTTGGCGAACCTGTTCTATCGTCGTCGTAGAGAAGGCGGTTGAATCGGGCTGCTGATTCTGGCAGTTTTAGGCCATGAACGTGATAGCTCCACCATTGGGCGTATCTGACCACACCAACGCCGGCGTGTCGGCTGTCCAGAAACTGCTGAACACCTGGTTCGGGCTTTGCGAAGACTACCGCCAGCGCGAAAGACATGACGCAATCGAGCGAGAGCCCTCTCCGGCCGAGCTTGACAGGTTTCGGCGCGAGCTCAAATGGCTCCTGCGGGCGGGCAGGCAGCTTCAGAGCTTGGTCGAAGACCCGGATTACCCCGTGTCGGACCACGGGGAGCAGATCGCCTGGCGGCTGGAGCAGCTCGAGGACTCGTGGGAGGGCCTGAACAACCCATTATCCCAAGCCGAGGCGGACGCGTTGCTCAGACAGTACTTTCCCAACGACCCGTTGGCCGCAAAACTCCTGGCCGGATGAAGCCCGATCTGGAGCGCCTGCTCAGGGCCATGGACGACTTCAGACAGGCCCCAACCCAGGCTGAAACTGAGGGCTTGCGTGCCATATACCAGGCTCAACTGCAGGCCACGGCGGAGCTGCTCAAGATTGAGGCGGGCACCCTCAACCGCCTGATTATCCGCTATTATCCCCGCTGGGTGCGGGCCAATTTGCCTCCCGGTTTCCCAAAGCAGCTCGGAGGTGAATGAGCCGGCCACCCGTCTTATTGCCCGTCGCCGACCCTGCCACTGGAGAGCCAATAGAGCCGGAGCAGGTGCAGTTCGTCGTATCCAATCTCCCCGGACAAGGCTTCCCAAACTGGGCCAAGTCGCTTGCAACCGAGGCGCTCGAAGGCCCTGAAAACCCGGACCTGCTCCGGCTCGGACAACCGCGAACTTGCCAGAAGACGTTGGGGATCGATAGCGCCGCCCGACTCGAAGAAGCGCCAGAGATGCGCGATAACTGTGGAGGGCCGGATGTTGTATAGCCGGGCAATCTGCTCGATGCTCTGTCCGGCGGCGAAGGTCTTCCCGACTTGCTGGAACCGCCGCCCGGTGGTGGGGCGAATAAGAGAGGAGGAACCGGGGTCTTCAGAGGAGGCGCCGGAGGTCGTTGGGTCGCCGAGTTCCAGGGCCAGATGAACCAGCACCTTTTGTTTGTCGTTGAGGACATCCCAGCCCTGCGGTGTGAGACGCAGCCCCCCGAATTCGATCTCCTGATCGACCAAGCCAAGCCGGATGAATTCCTGAACCAACTCACGCCATTGCCCGGCCGAACGCCCGTTGCCCACGCCGAAGGTCTCCAATTGGTCATGCCGGCGTGACAACACGCGCTCCGACCGCGACCCGCGCAACACAGCAATGATGTGCGCCGCGCCGAACATCTGGCCGGTGGCTTTGACGCAGGAGAGAAATACTCGTGCGGCATCGGTGGCGTCGCTGGTCTGGCGAGGCCCTGCGCACGGCGCGCAGTTGTCGCAGGCCCCGCACGAACCGGGTTCGAGCCTCTCTCCGAAGTAGGCCAGCAACTCGGCGCGGCGGCAGTCGCGAGTCTCGGCGAAGCGGATGAGGGCCTGGAGTCGCCCGTTCCGTCCCGCGCGCTCGGAGGCGGCCCCTTGATCGATGAAATGGCGCTGGACGACGACGTCGCCACGGCTGTAGAGCAGCAGGCAATGAGCCGGCAGCCCGTCGCGTCCCGCGCGGCCAATTTCCTGGTAGTAGCTCTCCATGCTGCCGGGCAGGTGCGCATGCACAACGAAGCGGATGTCGGGCTTATTGATCCCCATTCCGAAGGCGATGGTGGCGACCATCAGCGGCGTGCGGCCTTGGAGAAATCGTTCCTGGTTCTCCCGGCGGACGCCCTCTGGCAGGCCGGCATGGTAGGGCAGGGCAGGGCACCCGTTCAGGCTCAGGGCCTCGCAAAGCTCGTCGGTCTGTTTGCGGGTGCCGCAATAAATGATGCCGGACTGCCCCTGGCGCGGGCGCAGGAACGCGAGCGCCTGCGCCAGGCCATCGTGCCTCGCTTTTACGGCGAGAAACAGGTTGGGCCGGTTGAAGCTGGCGACAAACTCGCCCGCCTGCGGGATCCCGAGCAGGCGCCGGATGTCATCGCGGACTCGAGGCGTGGCGGTGGCCGTCAGGGCGAGGCAAACGGCTTGCGGAAAGCGTCGGCGCACGGCCTGGAGTTGGCGGTAATCGGGACGGAAATCATGGCCCCATTCCGAGATGCAATGCGCCTCGTCGATGGCCAGGCAGGCCAGGCGGCTCTGCTCCGTCAGCAGGAGTGTTTCGGGCCTCAAGAGCGTTTCCGGCGCGACATACAGGAGCTTGATGTCGCCGCGACGCGCGCGGCTCATGATGCCAGTGTATTCGTGAACGGGGACGGTGTGGTTGAGGCAGGCGGCGGAGATGCCCGCCCGGTGAAGCTGATTGACCTGATCCTGCATCAACGAAACCAGCGGCGACACGACCACCGTCAGACCTTCGAACAAGATTGCGGGAAGCTGGTAGCAGAGCGACTTGCCCGCCCCGGTGGGCATGACCACCAGCGTGTCCTGCCTCTTCAAGACGCGCTGAATAACCTTGTCCTGGAGCGGCAGGAACTCTGAAAAGCCGAACGTCTGTTTCAGGACTTCAAGGGCGCGCGGAGGCGAGCAGGGCAGGGCAGGGGACACGCCGGAGTCGTGCGCCTGGGTCCCGTCAAATTGAGGCGGGCCAATCTCTGTGTGATGAGGCACGGTATTGGGAGCGCACTCCGGTCTGGGATGAACGTCCTGCCGTTCCAGTGTCACGCGCCGAGGGTCTTTCGCAACTCCGGTCTGTGAAGGCCTCGGAAACAAAAGCGGCGGTGTTGCGCTCGCCTCGCCAATAAACCACCCGGATACTTGAACAAAGCAGCGCAGTTCTTCCTCGGGTCGCTCCGCAGGCCGCCACGGGTGGGCCAATGAGACGCGCAGGAGTGTGCCTGCCGGGAGTTCCTCCAACGGTTCCTGGAAGCCGACGTAAGTCAGCGTGCGCCCACCGTCGTGTGTCGCATACCGGTAGCGGAGTCGTTTGCCCTCACAATTAAGCCGGAGCGGTTGGTCGGGTGTCCAGAACAGGGTGCTGCGAGTGGGCAGACCAGTGCTCTCGGCGACGTAGAGGCTGCCCGCCGCCGTGGCTTGCGTCAGCCCCTCGAAGAGCTTGTTCGTTCCGCCCGCAACGGGAGGCATGAACCGGTGGATGGCCTCGAGTATGCGATCGGAGCGGCGCACTCGCCGGCCTCCCACCACGATGATGTTCTCCACATGTGGGGGCCGGATGTCCGGGTCCGGAATAGACTCGATTTCCCATACCTCGCCAACCTCATATTCGAGGCCGGTTCGCTCGTTGCATGCCGCGTCTCGGGCGATCAGCCGTACACTCTTTCCGGCTTCAGTGATGCCGCCAACGCATGCGCCGGCGCCCCTTCTGGTTTTAGCAACGATCAGGACCTTCATGAGGGAGGAATGGTTCCCAGAGCCGGATTGAGGCTCTATCGGCCTTCTTCCGAGGAACGAGCCTACGGCTTTGGCATCCCCGTGACAAGCTAATCAAGTCGAGGCTTTTGCTTGCCAAGAGCGCCGAGCGCCGCCTACGTTCTACACCAGGACAATGAACAGCCCCGCATTTAGCCTCGACACAGTGCAGCGCGACACCGCCGCAGCCGTGCGATTGCTGGCGCGGTGGCCGGGCGTCACGCGAGTCTGGCTTTTCGGCTCCGCCGTCCGCGGCGGGCCGTTGGACTGGCGCTCCGACCTGGACTTGGCGGTGGAAGGCTTGCCCGCCGTGGACCAAGGCCGCGCTTGGGCCGAGTTGGATGAGACCCTCGCCATGCCGGTGGATTTGGTCCGATTGGAAACAGCTAATCCCACCCTCCGCAAACAAGTCCTGGAGCGGGGCAAACTGGTTTATGAGACCTGAACCGGCTCAATTGGCGACCCTGGCTGCTGTAATTGGCGAGGACATCGCCGCGATCGGGCGCCTGGATGGAGAGATGTCGGCTTTGGCCCACTCGCTGGCCGGTTCCAGCCCAGCGTTCAGGGATATGGCGGCCGTGGCTTACCTCCTCCACAACATCTATTGCGCGCTGGAAAATGCCTTCGAGCAGATCTCGCGCACTTTTGAGAATCATATCACGAGCCCAGCGCAATGGCACCGCGAATTGCTGGCGAAGATGTTTTTGGAGATTCCGACCGTCCGAGATGCCGTCCTGCCTGCCGGGTTGCGCGGCTTCCTAAACGATCTGAGAGGTTTCCGCCATCTCTTTCGCCACTCTTACGACTTCGAGCTCGATCCTGAAAAACTCCAGCGGCTTGTGCGCGACTGGACCGACGCACGCCCCGCTTTGCTTGCGGCGCTGAGGAAGTTCCAGGAGGGACTGCTTGCAAGGGCTTCTGCCCGGGAATGATGCCTGGCCCCCTCTCGTGAGAGAGCGCCTGCCGGCGGGGCCTCCTGGCCAGTGCCAAGTCTAAAACCCGAAACTCGAAGCAAGCTTTGTATCCAAAGGCGGTAGCGGCTCGATTCACGCTGCCCTGATCTGGCGCAGACCGCCGAAGAGGGAGACACCCTTGGCGCCGCCGTCCATGGCAAATCCCACGGCGTGGTTAAACTCGGCGCCTTTTAGCTCCGGCAGGTACAGGCCGGCGTAGAGGGGACGGCTGGAGGGCAGGGCGGCTACTCCCTCTCTGACCGCAGTCTCGATCCAGGCCGGCGGCTCATTGTAAAAGCTGCTGTAGGTCATGGGGAGGACGGCGTCGAGGTTCCATTTGGCCCAATCCTGTCGGACAAGCTTTTTGGCCAGGCTGGGCGTGGGGAAGACGGCGGCGGTAATCTTCTTGTGCTTGGCGTGGGCGGTTGCGGCCAGAAGATTGACCAGCCGCGTAATGCTGTCATAGCGGTATTGGCGCCAGGCTGCGTCGGAGGGCGGATCGGGGAGCTTGAGCGGGTCTTGCCCGGTCTGTTTCTTGAACGCGTTGCGGCAGACCTCGCAATAACAAAAGTCGAACTGAGGCAATTCCGTCTTCTGCACGAGGTTGTATTTTTTCCACAAAGCGAACGGGAGGATGACGTCCGGGTAACGAATGTAATCCAAGTGGATTCCGTCCAGGTTGGGGGTGTCGGCGAGGTTCGAGACCAGTTTCACCAGGTAATCACGCACCTCCTGATGCGACGGGCAGAGGAAATGATAATAGCCCACGTAAGGAGGCTTAGTGGCCGCCGACACGCCCAAGCGGCTGACATCATACCAATCCGGATGCTCTTGCAGGAGTTGCTTGTCGCCGCGGCACAGCGTCCATATCCAGGCATGGGTTTGGAGACCCTGTTCCTTGGCATGGGCGAGGACCTCCGCGTTGTAGCTGCTCAGCAGCAGGGCATCGACGCCAGCCTGCTTCATCTGCTCGAACCGGCGCCGCTGCTCGTTTGGTGTGAGCTTCTCGCCGCCGCCGGTCCAGATCCAGTTTTTGGCACCGTTTTCAGCGGCCGCCTGCATTGTTTTCCCGCTCGCCAGCCAGGTCGCGGCGGATACGCCCATCGCGCCCTGGCTCACCTTGGCCAAGAATGATCGTCGGTTCATGGTCTTTGAGCTTAACGCCCCAGGCTGTCAACGCGAGCAATTTTCTACGGGCGTCGCGCGCTCCTGGCCAATACACTCCGGTGCCCCGGTATTGCCAGAAGGCGGTTTTCAGATACACTGGCCTTCATGAGACGCAAAGCAGCTTCTATTTTCCAGGCCGCGCTCGGGCTCGCGGTTTGTTTTTTCACCGGGACCCTTGCTCATCGTGCATGGGCGGCCAATGCCGGCACTCGATTTCGTCCACCCGCGGTTCCGCTGGTCACCTTTGACCCGTATCTGAGCATTTGGTCCGAGGCCGACCGCCTGACGGACCGCAATACGCAGCACTGGACGCACCACGAACACGCGCTGGCGAGCCTCATTCGCGTCGATGGCAAGACTTACCGCCTCATGGGCGCGGACCCAAGAGACGTGCCGCCGTTCACCCAGTTGTCGGTGCGAGTGCTGCCCACCCGGACGATCTACCAGTTCGAAGACGCCGGCGTTCATCTCTCGCTCAGTTTTATGCGCCCGGCCTTGCCGCACGATCTCGACGTGTTCTCCTGGCCTCTGAATTACATCACCTGGCGCGTGCGCTCGGTGGATGGCGCATCGCATACCGTTTCCATTTACGACAGCACCAGTTCCGAACTGGCCGTCAACACGACTCGCGAAAAAGTGGATTGGTCGCGGCAAATCATGGGCGGCCTGACTGCGTTGCGCGTCGGCACAGAAGCCCAGCCCATTCTGGGCTCCTCCGGCGACGACCACCGCATCGACTGGGGTTACGCTTATACGGCGGCCAAGACCAGCGAGGCCGAAGCCGCCATCGGCCCGAATCAAACCCTGCTCGAGAATTTCGTTCAATTCGGCAGCCTGCCCCGAAAGGACGACCCCCAAATGCCGCGCGCGGTGGATGACCACACGCCGGTCCTGGCCTTCGTGTTCGACCTGGGGAGTGTGAGCGATGAACCGGTGCAGCGGCAGGTCATTGTTGCTTACGATGAAATCTACGCTATCAAATACTACGGAACGAAATTGCGGCCTTATTGGCGGCACAACGGGATGGAACCGGCTCAATTGCTGGAGACCGCCTCCAGCGAGTATCCGCAGTTGCTTGCCCGGTGCCGCCGCTTTGACCGCCAATTGATGAGGGATCTGAGAAAAGAGGGTGGCGAACGCTACGCGTTGATTGCGTCCCTGGCCTATCGCGAGTGCGCGGCGGCTTGCGGCCTGGCTGCGGATGCCAATAAGCAACCGCTCTACTTCACGAAAGAAAATACCAGCAATGGTGACATTGCCACCGTCGATGTCTTTTATCCCATGGACCCGGTGTGGCTCTTCCTCAGCCCCACTTTGGCCAAAGCCACCCTGGTTCCCATCTTGAGCTATGCCGCCTCTCCGCATTGGAAATTCCCCAATGCGCCCCACGACCTGGGCACCTATCCCATCGTCACTGGCCGGGATGACGGCGGCGAAGGAATGCCCGTTGAAGAGAGCGGGAATATGATCCTGCTGTGCGACGCGGTGGCCCAGATCGAAGGCAACGCGGATTTCGTCAGTCCCTGGTGGGGCAAGCTCACCCAGTGGGCCGATTATCTCAAGAATTACGGACTCGACCCTGAAAACCAACTCTGCACCGACGATTTCATGGGGCACCTGGCCCACAATGCTAATCTTTCCGTCAAAGCTATTCTCGGTCTGGCCGCTTACGGCGACCTCTGCCGGATGCGCGGCGAAGACGACCAGGCGGAGCAATTTGCGCACCTGGCCAAAGTCGATGCCGAGCATTGGATGAAAGTCGCCGCCGATGACGATCATTACCGGTTGGCCTTCGACAAGCCCGGAACCTGGAGCCAGAAATATAACCTGGTCTGGGACCGGATTCTTGGCCTGAACGTCTTCCCTCCCTCCGTTGCGCAAAAGGAAGTCGCCTATTACCTGAAAGTCATGCAGCGCTACGGTGTCCCCCTCGATTCGCGCACGCATTTGACCAAGACTGACTGGTCAATGTGGAGCGCGACACTTGCCGACAACCGCGCCGATTTCGAGGCCATCATCTCGCCTATCTACGATTACCTCGACCACACCACCGTTCGAGACCCCATCGCCGATTCCTACATGACCGACAATATCCACAGCGGCGGTATGCATGCGCGTCCCGTCGTTGGCGGCTTTTTCATCAAAATGCTCGCCGACCGGGCGATGTGGAAGAAGTGGGCTAGCGGCGACAAGACCAAAGTCGGAGGCTGGGCGCCGTTGCCTCCAACCCCCATCGTCAAGGAGATCGTTCCAACCTCCCGCCACAGGCGCGTGACTTGGCTCTACACCACTCAGAAACCGCCCGAGGGTTGGACCGAGCCGGGTTTCGATGCCAGCGCCTGGAACGAGGGACGGGCCGGTTTCGGCACTCGCGGCACCCCCGGCATTCGGGTGCATACCCGCTGGGATACGGCTGACATCTGGTTAAGGCGCACGTTTACCCTGCCCGAAGAGGCTTCAGGGAACCTTCAGCTTTACGTCTATCATGATGAGGACGTGCAGATTTACCTGAATGGTGTCCTGGCAGGCGCCGCGGAGGGTTTTACGACCAGCTACGAGCCTATGGAAATCCGTCGTGATGCCCTCGCACTGCTCAAACCGGGCGCCAGCATCACCATGGCCGTTCATTGCCATCAAACAACCGGCGGTCAGGGCGTGGATGTCGGTCTGGCCAAGGTGGTGATGCCGAACGCAACCTCCTCGTCCCCCGCCAACTGAGACCGAGCATTGTCATGAGCGGTGGTGACCTGCGGGAGCCGATGTTAGCCCATCGCCTCGACCGGCGGTTCTTCCTGGAGAGGCCGATGACGCTCGGATGGATGGACTCACGCGCCAAGTCACGCAAGCAGTGAACATGCCTTATTCCAACCCCATACGGCCTCCATATATAAAAGTCACCACATAAACGGGATGAGCCGCCGAGTGCGGGCCTTGTAGGCGGGGTACGTATCAGGAAACTCCTTGAGCATCAATTGCTCCTCCCCGCCAACGGCGAACCCGACAAAGTGCGCCAGGGTCCATGCGAAGACCACCAACCACCACCAGATAATCAGCCCAGAGCCGAGCAGCGCGAGCAGTATCCCCGCGTAGATTGGATGACGTATGTACGCGTACGGGCCGTTAGACACTAGCGCGGGCCGCTCCTTCACCGCCATGGGCATGCCCCAGTTGCGGCCAAGATATAGGCGCGCCCAAATGGCAAGCGCGGCGCCCGAGGCGGCGGCCACAAGTCCCACGATATTGAGCGCGGGAACAGCCACGACACCCGCAATGCTGGGTGAGCCCCACAAGAGATGAACGAGCACTACGACGCTTGCAACAATACCCACTCGCCACCATACACCACCCCACGACCAGCGTACGGTACGCTTTGCGGTCAGAACGCCAATGAACCACACCGCGACGAATGCAAACCAGATGATTCCCAGGACAACGTAATATACCATGGCTTGAAAGGGGCCAATCCTGGAATTGTGACACTTCACCGCCGTTCCTGCAACCGCGTTGCCAAGTGCATCGGCCTTGCTGTGATTGGCTCGATTGGGTTTCACAACGCTATATTTCACCTGCCACCTGACACGGACCTAGAGCGGTAAAATACGCTGTTGATTCAATGGCGCGAAACTCCGCGTGCGGTACCCGCGCGTCTTTTGGATCTCATTCGCAAGAAACCTGGGATTTTCCAGGAGGGCGAGCGGCATTGCGCTTGCGCCGAGGGCCAGGGCCCGACCG
>JBJKSV010000342.1:0-2737 GCA_046703605.1 Limisphaerales bacterium | reverse complement strand
GACCTCTGGCTGCCGCCCACGGCCCGGCGCAAGCTCGGCTACATTGCCGCCTTGGGCGTGGCTGTCATTTTCCTCTACAGCATCCTCTTCGTACGGCTCCCCGCGGGAGGGGTCGATTACGCTTTTGGTCGGATGTACATTCTGGATGGTCTGGCTCTCTTCTTTAAGCGGTTCTTCCTTCTCGCCGCCCTGGCCGTGCTTTTGATGTCTGTCGAGTTTTCCGCCGAAATCGAGTCTGGCGTGACCGAGTACTACGCCCTGACCCTCTTCGCCCTGGCAGGGATGCTTTTTGCCTGCTCGGCCAACGATTTCACCCTCCTGTTTGTCTCGCTCGAACTCATCACCATCTCCTTCTATATCCTGACCAGTTTCCAACGCGCCAGAACCCTCTCACTCGAGGCCGGCGTCAAATACCTGATCATCGGGGCTCTCTCCACTTCCTTTACCGTATTTGGCATCGCCCTGGTCTATGGCACCAGCGGCAAGCTCAATTTCCAGGACCTGGCCGCCGTCGCCCCGCAATTGATCGGCAACAAGCTTTTCCTCTTCGGATTATTATGGGTGATGGTTGGGCTCGGCTTCAAGATCGCCGCCTTCCCATTCCAGATTTGGGCCCCGGATGTCTATCAAGGGGCGCCGTCACCAACCACCGCATTCTTGGCCATTGGCTCCAAGGCCGCCGGTTTCGCCCTGGTGCTCCGCGTTCTCTTCACCGCAGTCCCGGCCATCACCGCCCAATGGTCGCATCTGCTCATCGTCATCTCCGCGGTCACCATCCTCTACGGCAACCTCTGCGCCCTGCCTCAACGCAACATCAAACGCCTGCTCGGGTACTCAAGCATCGCCCACGCCGGCTACATGCTCCTGGGTGTCGCCGCGCTGAGCGCCGCCGGCCAGTCCGCCGTCCTCTACTACCTCAGCGGCTATCTCTTCACCGTTCTTGCCGCGTTCACCGTGATTTGCCTGGTTATGCGCCAAGCCGAAGGCGAGGACATCTCCCGCCTGGCCGGCCTGAATCAGCGCTCACCGCTCCTGGCTGCCGCTATGGCGCTCGCCATGGTCTCCCTCGCCGGCGTCCCTCCTATGGCCGGGTTCTTCGGCAAATTTCTGCTCTTCAAGGCCGCACTCGCCCAGGGTGCCGCCCAACATGGCTACTATTGGCTCGTCGGCATTGCAATTCTGGGCGTGGTCATTTCTCTCTATTACTATTTCGGCGTCATCCGCGCCATCTATTGGCCCGGCAATGCCTCCGACCGTTCGCCTATCCCTGTTTCCAGGCCGATCCTCATCTCCATCTATGCTTGCGTGGCCGGGATGTTCTTCTTGGGTCTGTTTCCAAGTCCGGTGGTCACCCTGACCTCAAAAGCCGCCAGCGCCCTCCAGGCAGAAACCGCTGCTGTTCATGCGGCATCAACCCCCTCCAAGCCACCGCGGACGGCCTGGATGCGCTCGGGGCTCGGCCCGGGGCTTTCGGCGCGGTCTCAGCCCTAAACCTTTCTTGGCCAGGGCCGCCCTGGTATGAAAGCTAGAGCGACACCATCCGTCGCTTTCCTTTTCCTTCCCCCGAGGCCTGTGAGAATCGCTGAGTCTGGCTTGTGTTAGGCTCACGAGCGGCTAGACTGGAAGCACGATGGCATTTCGCGATCTGCCCGAACTGGAGCAAGGCGCGCAGTGGCTCCAGCGTTCGCTGGCGCGCGGGCGCTTGGGCCACGCGTATCTGTTCACCGGCGATCATTCGGGGGAGTTGGAGGCGGCGGCGCGCACATTGGCAAAGACGCTAAACTGTCTCCAACCGGTTCGCAGCCCGCTCGGCCCGGCGATCGATTGCTGCGACAAATGTCTGAACTGCCGCAGGATCGACCACGAGAACCATCCCGACGTCCATTGGGTCCGCCCCGAATCCAAGTCGCGCGTCATCATTTTGGACCAGATGCGCGCCCTGATGCGGGCGATCAACCTCAAACCGACCGAGGCCGAGTATAAGGTCTCGGTGGTTGTGGGGGCGGATCGGCTCAATGTCCAAAGCGCCAATGCCTTCCTGAAAACGCTGGAGGAACCTCCGGCAAATTCGATCCTGGTCCTCCTGACGACCGAGCCTCAGCGGTTGCTGGAGACCATTCTCTCCAGGTGCCTTCGGCTGAGCTTTGCGGGCGAGGGGGAACGCCGTGTGGACCCCGCGCTTATGAAGTGGCTGGCCGAGTTCAGCGAAACGGCGGCTGGGGAGCGCAAGAGCTTGCTGGGGCGCTACCGGCTTTTGGACACGCTCTTGCGAAAGTTCGGCCAACTCAAAGAGACCATTGAGGAGACCCTGACCGCACGGTCGCCGGTCGAGAAGTTCCCCGATGCCGAAAAAGATTTGCGCGATAAATGGGAGGCCGAACTCGCCGCCACCATTGAAGCCGAATACAGGCGCCAACGCTCAGAATTGCTTCTGCTGGTAGAGCGCTGGCTGCGCGATGTCTGTATGCTGGTGGTGACCGCCGCGGCAGGAAAGGGAAATGCACCGGCCGTCGGACTCAATCAGGAAGCGGTATCCAGTGCCAAGCCCCGCGCGGCGGAGGCCGGCAGCGAGGCGCTCCTGAGCTTTCCGCAGTTGGCGGCCACGCAACAGGTAGCCCGGAGGGTTTCACCCGGCGATTGCATCGAGAACCTGCGGACCTTTGAGCAGCTCCAAAGCTGGCTTGGCACAAACGTGCAGGAGGCCCTCGCCTTGGAGGTGGCTCTACTCAAATTGCAC
>JBJKSV010000341.1:0-2752 GCA_046703605.1 Limisphaerales bacterium | reverse complement strand
TGAGCATCAACCTCTCGGGCAGTCAGTTGATTCTGAGTTGGCAAGCCTCCGGCTTCAAACTCCAACAGAACGACAGCCTGACCAATGCAAGTGGCTGGTCCGACGTGTCCGGCGGCAGTTCCAGCCCGGTGACCATCGCCGCTCCAGCATCCGGCGCCAAATTCTATCGCCTCATCGGGCAGTAAGGTAATGACTTCGGGCAGAATGTTAGTTTGGAGAAAGGCGCAGGCCCTTGGGCCGGATGCTTCACAGGCCGGTAGGGCGCGCAGTCCTCTGCGCGCCGCCGTGCGCACAACCGACGGCATTCTGCGGTATTGTGGCGCGCAGAGGACTGCGCGCCCTACCTGCAGACTGTCGCCGTGTTATCCGAGGCATGAAGTATTCGGGCTTGGGCTTGCGCCACGGAAGTTCCTCCTTGGTTTGCTGTGCGTGGCGGCTCTCCCATTGGCGATGCTCTATGGCGCCGTCCCCGACGCCGCGGCTGCGCCGCGCCCCGTCTCCAGCCTGGACACGGTCATCCTCTCCTGCTCGGCCAAGAATGACCTTTACCGCGTGCTCCAGGACAATGGCCTGAACTGCCGCCGGTTCGAGACGCCAGAGCGAGCGGTCGAGGCCGCCCGCGTTGACAGCGGCGTCTTGTTGCTGGCCCAGGACTATCCTCGGTCCCGCACCACGCTGAGCGAATCGCTCCTTTGGGAGGCAAAGGCCAAGGGCCTGCGGATTTATGTGGAGTTCCCGGCCTCGCTGCCCGGATTGGAGGTTAAGACGGCCCGGACGCTCAAGTGGGGCCGCGCGGTGGTCGCTTCAGATGCCTTTGGCCCGGCTCTCACCCGATTGCGTTTGTTGGACTTGCACGACTGTTACTTCCTGCCAGTCTCAGCCCCTTCAACGCAATTAGCGCCCGACCTCGTGCTCGGTCGGGTGGCGGGTTTCAATGACGCGGTCTTCGGGCTTCCAGACCCGGCGTTTCCATTGCTGTTCCAGATGCCTCAGGGCAACCTGCTGGTAGCAACGACCAAGCTAAGCCAGTTCGTCACCGCGCGGTATGCGCCGACGGACGCGTGGATGCCTATCTGGTGGAGGATTCTTCATTGGGTCAATCCGGGGTTGTCGGTTTCAAGCCTGCACTGGAGGCCAACGGTCCGGCCAAGCTACAATCCAAACGAACGCTTGCCGGCCAACTGCGAGTTGGAGGCGCTCAGGCGCGGTGTCGCTTGGTATAAGAACTCGCGTCTTCTGGTGCCGGCCTGGCGCGAGGCGGCCCTTCACAAGCGCGCCGCCTTGGGATTTGCAGCGCCCCCGCCGGCGGACAAGCCGGTCGGCAACGGGGCGCTGGGGATTTTGGAGGGTTACATGGCGGCTATCCAGCCGGATGGCACTCAACCCCAATCCATCGCGCAACGGAGCGATTGCACCTGCGAATCGGCCATGGCTTTTGCGTTTGGCGGTGACGTTCTGGGAAGGCCAAGAGACTCGGAAATCTCGAAGAACCTGCTCGATTTCCTCTACTTCACTTCGGATGCCAGAAAACGGGAATATGCCGACCCAAAGCACGGGGCCTATGGCCTGATCGCCTGGGGCATGACCACCGAGGCCTGGCGCAAGGCGACTTACGGCGACGATGAGGCCCGTGTTCTGTTGGGCACCATGGCGGCATCCTCGCTCCTCAAGGAGAATCGCTGGGACGAGCCGATGATGAAATGCCTGCTGGCCGATCTGCGGACGACGGGCCGGCTCGGCTTTCGCGAAGAGCGCATTGATCTGGGGCCATTGATGTCCGAAGGCTGGCGCCACTTCTTCAACCAGTCGCCCACCTTGTTCGCGCCTCATTACGAGGCCTATCTCTGGGCTTGCTTCCTTTGGGCTTACCATCGGACCGGTTTCAAACTCTTTCTGGAGCGGGCCGAGTCGGCCATCCGGCTGACCATGCGGGCTTACCCCGACCGGTGGCGCTGGACCAATGGGATGCAGCAAGAGCGGGCGCGGATGCTGCTGCCGCTGGCTTGGCTGGTGCGGGTGGATGACACGCCCGAACACCGCGCCTGGCTCAAGCGGATGGCCACGGACCTGCTCGCCCTCCAGGATAAGAGCGGCGCCATCCGGGAACAAATTGGCGCGCTCAACATGGGCCAATGCCGCCCGCCTCAATCCAACGCGGCTTACGGCACCGCCGAGGCCCCTTTGCTGCAAGAAAATGGGGACCCGGTTTGCGACCTGCTCTACACCTGCAATTTTGCTTTTCTGGGACTTCACGAGGCCGCGGCGGCCACCGGCGATTCGTTCTACGCCCGCGCCGAAACGCGCTTGGCCCGTTTTCTTTGCCGGATACAGGTCAAATCCAAGGTGCATCCGGAGCTGGATGGAGGCTGGTATCGCGCCTTTGATTTCCGAAACTGGGAGTACTGGGCCAGCAGCAGCGATGCCGGCTGGGGCGCCTGGTCCATCGAGACGGGCTGGACCCAGGGGTGGATCTGCGCCGTGCTCGCCATGCGCCAGATGCAGACTTCTTTGTGGAATCTCAGTTGCCTGAGCCACATCCAGAAGGACTTTGCCCGTTTGCGGCCGGTCATGATTCCTGACGACGCCTTGCTGCCACCGCCGGAGATGAAAGTTCGGCACGCCGCCGTTGGCAAGCACTACAAGCTCAGAGACCCTTACTCGCTGAGTTATCCCGGCTCTTTGCCGATGAAGTGATTGTGAACCCGTCACGGCCTGACTTCTAGGCCTGCGGCGGCGGCCAGTTTCCGCTGGT
>JBJKSV010000340.1:0-10659 GCA_046703605.1 Limisphaerales bacterium | reverse complement strand
ACGAAACGCTCCTCGCTCATGCGCGATTTTCTCCGGCGTCGTTATGCCAGAAGGCGTGGGCCTTCGCACATGTGGTTTGGCGTTTCGATCGAGGATGGAAGAAAGAAGTCGCGGATTCAGCACCTTCAGGACACGCCGGCCAGTGTGCGTTTCCTTTCTATTGAGCCCATGATAGGGCCGGTCGGAACTCTCGACCTTGCGGGCATCGATTGGGTGATCGTCGGCGGCGAGAGCGGTCCGGGAGCGCGGCCGATGCTTCCGGAGTGGGTGAGGAGCATCCGATCACAGTGCGAAGCGCAACGCGTTGCGTTCTTCTTCAAGCAATGGGGCGGCGTGCGCAAAGCCAACACGGGGAGGGAACTTGATGGCCGAACCCACGATGAGTATCCCGACATTGTTCCGAATGCCGTACCATCGTCCTCAGATCGCGCCGATTTGCTAGTAAGGCTAGTTTGCAGCTAGTGCACGAGAAGAAAAGGATCCTGGATGAACTTGGATGAAATCGGCCCATGGTCGGAGATCAAATTGGATATTCTCCGCGATTACGCGGCTCCGTATTCCAAAATCCTCAAGAGCAACCGATTTCATCACGGCTACATTGATGCGTTTTCTGGACCCGGCCTCCACGTCAGAAAAGCCGGCGGCGAAGAGGTCTTGGGCAGCCCGTTAGTGGCTCTGGAGGTCGAGCCGTCATTTGACGAGTACCATTTTATCGACCTCGACGGTGAGAAGGTGAATTTTCTGCGAGGCCAGGTCGGTGATAGACCAGACGTGACGTTCTACAAAGCGGACTGCAACCAGGTGATGCTTGAATCGGTTATTGCAGCGTCCTGCGCTTCCAGGCTTCAGTGGACGGCACGGGGGTTGACGATGAGCCTTGGTGAGACGAAATGCCCGAATCGTGGACCGATGTAGAGGCCGGCGTGGGGCCGCCATCTATCCAGGAATTGCTCTGGCGTTTTGACGGGGATGGCCGCAAATTCTGGAGGACAGCGTGAAAGAAGTCGTCTGCAACTATGCCATCGCGAGATTCCGTCCTTACCGGGAGACCGGCGAGTCCGTGAACGTGGGCATGGTGTTGATCTGCCCGCAAGTGAACTATTTCGGATATCTGTTCGAGAAGCGGAAATACAAGCGGATCACGGATTTCTTTCCCGAACTTGATATCGAGGTGTTCAAAGCCGGCGTGGGCGGGCTCCTCAAGGAGTTGGCGCGTGTAACCGGGTGTGAGCACGAAGGGGAATTCGAGCAATTGGTTCTGCGTGACCAGGCCCAGGCGAGCATCGGACAGTTCAAGGAACTGGTGCGCCCGCGCGAAGCCATGTTCCACCTCGGTGAAACGGGAACGGTGCTTGCCGCCGACCCCCGGGCCAAGCTGAAGGAATTGTTCGATCACTACATCGGGCGGCAGTTCGCCCGGCATCGCGAATACCAGGAGGTCTTGATGAAACGGGAACTGGCCGAGTTTCTCCGCCGCAGCAACCTGGACCGGTTCTACAGGACGGAACAGCAGGTCGGCGACGAGACCTACCACGTGATTCTCCCGTTCGTTCACGTTGACAGCGACGTGGTGCGGAAGGCGATCAAACCGCTGCACCTCGATAAAAAGGGTCCGACGGAGATTTACCGCCACGGTGATGCATGGATTTCGACGGTCAAGCGGTTGCGCCAAATCAACCGGCTGCCGAAGGGACTCCTGTTCACGGTAAAGCCGCCCAAAGCGGGCGGCACCCGGGTGCGGGCCGCGGAGGAGGTTTGCCGCGAGCTGAAAGATTTGGACGCAGTGACGATTCCGTTTGCTGAGACGAACCGCATTCTGGAGTTTGCCCGCGTCTGATTCCACCGTCTCAGGGCTGGCGGCCGGGCGCCGGCAATAACTAAATGAACACCATAACATACCAGTTGAAAATCGAGGGGCTTGCGACGCCCGCCGGTACCATCACCGTGCGAGCCCTGGTACAATTGCTGCAAGGGCTTACCGACTGCGCGCAGCACGGACTGCGGCTGGCAATCGAAGGGGCCAGCATCAAATCCGGGCGCCCCCCTGCTTGGCTGGAAAAGGCCGTTGACCTCACCGTTTCAGGGCTGGAAAAGGGATCCACCGTACTGGACATCGAGGCCTCGACACTGGGCGAGGTCCTCGGCCCAGAACTGCAGCAGCAGGATTTTTGGATGAAGCCACCGGCACCCGAGGACACCGCCTTCTCTGTGATCGCCCGGTCGGTGCGCGACACCACGGCGGAGATCCTCGAGAGTGACTACTATGACGCCGGAGTGCTCAGAAGCCTGCTTAACCTCAGGCCATTCCTCAAGACCGAGGCTAAGGCCGTGCAACTGGTGTCGGCTGGCAGGCCGCACGAGTGCTTCGTCCTGACGATGGCTGAGATGGAAAAAGTCGAGCGTTTGAAGACTTGCATGCACGACCCGCAGGCGTTCATCGACTCTGGCCATCTGGACGCCATTCAGCACAGCCGAAAGCGATTCCAGCTTGTGTTGCCGGAAGGCCAGGTCATCCCAGGAAGGATCGACGAGCAGCTCATGAATGCCGAGAGCCTGCGGGAGTTTTGGGGCAGGGATGTGACCGTTAAGGGGACGGTTCATTTCAAACCCTCTGGCGCAGTCCAGTTATTGGAGGCACAGCTCATCAAGGGCAAGGAGCCAGGTGAAGAGTTGTTTGCCGAAGTACCGCGCGCGCAAACCGAAGCCCAAATCGCTACCGAGGCCTTGCAGACTTCTGGCAGGAAAGACTGGCTCGGAACGCTTTGGGCCAAGTGGCCCGGGGACGAACCGGTAGAGGAAATCCTGGAGGCGCTGAAACGCTAGGGGGCTTCCCATGGCAAGCTACGTGTTGGACACGGGTGTTCTGCTCGGTTACGTGCGCGGCGCGGCGTACGCGGCCTACGTGGACAAGAAGTTCGCCCCCGCAAAGGCGCCAAACGTGGCCACGGTCTCGGTGACCAGTATCGGTGAATTGTATTCCTTCGCACTACGTCGGAAGTGGGGCGAATCGAAACAGGCAGCGTTAGCCGAACTTCTGCGCTCCATCCCGTCAACACCCATCCGCCAGCAAGCCATCATCCGCAAGTTCGCGGAAATCGATGCCTTCAACTATCGACAACATCCGACTTTACCATCGCCAGCATCCGGTCACACCATGGGTGACAACGACATCTGGGTAGCGGCCACCGCATCGGTCTTGAACGCCATCTTGCTGACGACCGACCATGACTTCGACCACTTGGACGGCGTGTTCTGCCAAGTCGTTTACATCGACCAGAAGCTCACACTTGCTGACGCCTGACAATGCCCGACCACTCGATCCAACTCGTCCAGAAGCTTTGGAACTACTGCAACGTCTTGCGCGACGATGGTCTCTCCTACGGCGATTATGTGGAGCAGTTGACGTTTCTGCTGTTTTTGAAGATGGCGGATGAACAGACGCGTCCGCCGTTCAACAAGCCGAGCGCCGTGCCCAAGGAGTTCGGCTGGCCCAGCCTCCTGGCGCGCGACGGCGACGAGTTGGAGACGCATTACCGGCATGTGCTCGAATCGCTCGGCAAACAGAAGGGCATGCTCGGGGGACGACCTCGAAGCGGCGCTGGAGCAATTCGCGGCCATTGCCGAAGACATGAGCAAGTGAGCAACCAGCGCCAGATTCAAGCCCATCCACCCCAGCGGCCCCAAGGGCTCAAACTCCGGTTCTCCGCTCAGAAGCGGGCGGGTCGATACGGCCTCCCTGCCTTCAGTTCTTTTAGAGGAAGGTCCACCTGGTCAACCGGGACGGGGCGCCGGTGAGATGCCACCCGCCGCCCGATCGCAAATCATGAACGCACCCCCGGCGTTGCAGCCCGGAGCACTATGTGATCACGATCTTATCGCCCTGTTTCAGGGTCACGATCGCTTTCTTCCAGTCCGGGGCTTTGCCGGCCTGCTTAGTGCGCTGGCGCCGGAATTTGCCGCGCACGTTCAAGGTGTTGATCGCAATGACCTTGACCTTGAACAATTCCTGAACGGCCTCGCGGATCTGGAACTTGTTGGCGCGCGGGTCAGCCACAACCGTGTATTGGTTGAGCGGACGGGTTTTGAGTTCGCTCTGGCCATCTTTGCTTTTGACGTGATACCGCACGGATTGGGAACCCTGGCGCGTGCCTTTTTCGGTGAGGCGGACCGTTTTGACGATTTCGAAGGCGTTCATGTTACTTCAGGCGGGCTTGGAGTTGTTCAAAGGCGGCGCGGGTGAAGACCAGTTTGTCGCTGCGGAGGACATCATAGGTGTTGATGGCGCTGCCGGTCGTCACAGCCACGTAAGGCACATTGCGTGAGGCCCGCATCAGGTTCTGGTCCGCATTCTCGACGACGATCAGGGCCGTGCCGTCGATGTTCAAGCCGTCAAGGGCGCCCATGAATTCTCGTGTTTTGGGTGAACCGAGCTTGAGGTCGTCAATGAGCAGGACATCGCCGGCCCGAAGCCGCTCGGACATCGCCTTGCGCATCGCCAGTTGCTTGGCCTGACGGGAGACCTTCTTGCGAAAATCGCGCGGCTTGGGGCCAAAAACGACGCCGCCGCCACGCCACAGCGGTGATTGGAAGGACCCGGCCCGTGCCCGGCCCGTGCCTTTCTGGCGCCATGGCTTCTTGCCGGATCCGGCGACTTCTCCCATGGTCTTGGTACAGGCGGTGCCCATGCGCTGGGCCGCGCGATGCGCCACGACCACGTCATGGACGGCCTGGGTGCCTTTGCCGTTTTCGATTAGAGGAAAGGCGACTTCGAATTCGCCCTGGCTGTTGCCTTTTATATCTGTAATTGCAAGCTTCATACGAGATCAGTTGCGCCGGGAGCGCAGTTCAGGGGAAGAACCTTTATTTCTTTTTGCCTTCCGACTTCTAGATATTCTCGGGCCGCTCGGCATGCGGTTTCCACCCCTTGGGCCGCTTCTTGGCCTCGCGGATGACGACATAGTCCCCCTCGGCGCCAGGAACGGCGCCCTTGATCAACAACACATTGTCGGCCTCGCGAACCGCGATGACCTGGAGGTTTTGGGTCGTGCGCCGCACCTGGCCCATGTGGCCGGGCATGCGCATACCGCGCATAACGGTGCCCGGAAACAGGCGCTGGCCAATGGCGCCGGCACGCCGATGCCAGCCCTTGGCGCCGTGGGTGGCGTCGCCTCCGCGAAAGGCATGCCGCCCGACCACTCCTTCGAAGCCGCGCCCCTTGGTGACCCCGATGGCATCCACATAATCGCCCGGCGCGAAGAGACTTGCGCCGACGGCCTCGCCGGGCTTGACCTCTTTTGAAAAATCGCGGAACTCCTTGATTCGCTTCACCGGAGCACCGTTGAACTTCTTGAGGTGGCCAAGCAGCGGTTTAGTGACCCGGTGCTCCTTCTGGTCGTCAAAGCCCAATTGAACGGCGTTGTAACCGTCGGTCTTGTCTGTCTTACATTGCAGGACACGGTTTGGCCCGGCGAGCACGACGGTGACCGGGGTCAAGACGCCCTTGGCGTCATAGACACGGGTCTGGCCCAGTTTTTTTCCAAGTAATCCTAAAGGCATGGTGACACTCCGCTTGAAATTAAATTTTGATGGTGATATCCACGCCGGCGGGGAGGTTGAGTTTCTTTAGCTCATCCACCGTTTTGGCGGTTGGTTCGATGATGTCAATGAGGCGTTTGTGGGTGCGTTGCTCGAAGGTCTCCTGCGATTTTTTGTCCGCATGAGGGGAGCGCTGCACCGTGAATCGCTCGACGCGAGTTGGCAAGGGGATCGGCCCGGCGACCCGTGCGCCCGTGCGTTTGACGGTATCCGCGATGTCCCGGGCGGATTGGTCTATGACGCGGTGGTCAAAGGCCTTAAGGCGAATGCGAATGCGTTGTCCAGCCATACAAAGAACAATTGTCTAAAATGGTTTAAATCAATAACCTGCTGTCCGTTTCCGTGAAACGGAGGGCGGAATATACCAAACGTGGGCCCGGCTGCAACAGCTTTTTTGATTATTTTCCGGCTCTGGATTCCAACTTGCGCGAGAGACTCAGTTCCCGCTAGGCTGAAGGCGGCAAATGAAAGGCATAATCCTGGCCGGCGGCACCGGTTCCAGGCTGTTTCCGCTGACGCGCGTGGCGAGCAAGCAGCTTCAGCCGGTGTATGACAAACCGATGGTGTACTATCCCCTGACCACTTTGGTGGAAGGGGGCGTGCGAGAGTTCTGCCTGATCAGCACCCCGCAGGACCTGCCCCGGTTTCGGCAGTTGCTGGGCAACGGCGCCGGCTGGGGGCTCTCTATCGAGTATCGGGAGCAGCCCAGGCCCGAAGGCATTGCTCAGGCGTTTCTGGTTGCGGAATCCTTCATCGGTGAGGACCCGGTGGCCCTCATCCTGGGCGACAATGTGTTTTACGGGGCCGACAGCTTCCAGCGGGCTTTCGCCGAGTTCCAGAGCGGGGCGACCATCTTTGGCTATCATGTCAACGACCCCCAACGCTATGGCGTCGTGGAGTTCGATTCGCAGGGACGCGCCATTTCGATAGAGGAGAAGCCTAAAAGGCCCAAGAGCAATTATGCCGTTCCCGGTCTTTACCTTTACGACAACCAAGTGCTCCCGATCACCAGGAATCTGAGACCTTCGGCCAGGGGCGAACTGGAAATCACCGATGTCAATGTGGAGTACCTGAAGCGCGGCCAACTCCACGTCTATTCGCTGAGCCGGGGCTTTGCATGGCTGGACGCGGGGACAAGCAGCAGCCTGCACGAGGCCTCGGCGTATGTGCAAACCATTGAGAAGCGGGCGGGAATCAAGATCGGGTGCCCGGAAGAGGCAGCTTTTCGGCGGGGTTACTTGCCGTTACAGAAGCTTGAGGCTCTGACGCAGGAGATGCCCAATTGCGAATACAGGGAGTACCTTATGGGAGTGATTGAGGAGGCAAAGCGACTGGCGAAATGAATGTTATCCGTTGTGAACTGGCCGGTCTGTTGATCCTCGAACCGAAGGTGTTCGCCGACGCGCGCGGTTTCTTTCTGGAAAGCTGGCATGCGGCCCGCTACCGCGAGGCCGGCATCGAGGCGGAATTTGTCCAGGACAACCTCTCGTTCTCCCGGCGGGGCACGCTCCGGGGGCTGCATTTCCAGAATCCAGGGCCGCAAGGAAAGCTGCTACAGGTGCTCCAGGGAGAGGTGTTTGATGAGGCGGTCGATGTCCGCCGTTCCTCGCCTACTTTCGGGCGGTGGCACGGATTGACCCTTTCCTCCGAGAATAAGCGCCAGTTTTACGTCCCGCCGGGCTTCGCCCACGGGTTTGCGGTCATGAGCGAGACAGCGCTGTTTCACTACAAATGCACCAATTTCTACTCTCCGGCGAACGAGTTCACGCTCAAATGGGATGACCCGCAGATCGGCATCCAGTGGCCCATTGCCCAGCCCTTGCTCTCGAAGAAAGACGCCCAAGGGGTTCTCCTTCGTGAGGCGCCCCAAGACAGGCTTTTTCCATGAGACCGCGCTTTCTGCTCATCGGCAAGAACGGCCAGGTCGGCTGGGAATTGAGACGTGTCCTTGCCCCTCTCGGCCTGGTGTGCAGTGTGGACTTTCCCGAAATCGACCTCACGCGTCCCGATTCGATTCGCAGATGGGTTGGCGAGACCCGTCCGCAAGTTGTCCTCAACGCGGCCGCCTACACCGCCGTCGATAAGGCCGAGTCTGATCCGGATTTGGCCGATCAGATCAACGGGGTCGCGCCGGGGATTCTCGCCGAAGAAGCCAAGGCGGCGGGAGCGCTGCTGGTCCATTACTCGACCGACTACGTCTTCGACGGCACGAAACAGGCCCCTTACGTCGAGACCGACACACCGAACCCCCTCAGCCGGTACGGACGCTCGAAGCTGGCGGGCGATACGGCAGTTCAGGCGGCGGGCGGACGCCATCTCATTTTCAGGCTCTGCTGGGTCTATGGGAATCGTGGACAGAACTTCATGCTCACGATGATGCGCCTGGCTCGAGAGCGGGAGAAGCTGCGGGTCGTGAACGACCAGACCGGCTGCCCGACGTGGTGCCGAATGATTGCCCAAGCCACCGCTTATGCCGTCCGTGAGACGGTGGCCGCCGGCGATGCCGCCGCCCTGTGCGGATTGTATCATTTGGCCGCCTCCGGCTCGGTGAGCTGGCATGGGTTTGCGGAAGCCATTGTTGGCCTCATGCCTGGCAGCGATAAGAAATGCAAGACCATTGAGCCGATTCCGACTTCTGAATACCCGACGCCCGCCCGGCGTCCGGCCTGGTCGGTGCTTGGTTGCGACAAACTCGAGCGTGCCTTCGGCTTGCGGTTGCCTGAGTGGAGAGAGAGTCTGGAGGATGTGTTCGGTTTGTGAAGAGGCCTATGACTATGAATCTGCTTGTAACAGGCGGGGCCGGTTTTATCGGCTCAAACCTCATCCACCACGTGATAGATCGTCCGGAGGTCGGCCGCCTGGTGAATCTGGATTGCCTGACCTACGCAGGCCATCTGCAAAACCTGGAAGGGGTTGCCCATCATCCCAAGTACACCTTCGAAAAGGTGGACCTCCGCGATAAGACTGGCGTTCTCGAAGTCGTGCGGCGTCACGCCATTACGCACGTGATGCATCTGGCGGCTGAATCCCATGTGGACAGATCCATTACGGGCCCTGGCGACTTTATCCACACAAACGTTGTGGGAACATTCAACCTGCTTGAGGCCTGCCGCATCCTCTGGTCGGAGTCCCAGTCCCCGGCCCAGGGTCCTGAGGCATCCCGCCGTTTCCATCACATTTCTACAGACGAGGTCTATGGCAGCCTCGGGGCGACTGGCTTCTTCACGGAAGCGACCCCGTACGCGCCCAACTCTCCTTATTCGGCCAGCAAGGCCTCCAGCGACATGCTGGCCCGAGCCTACCACCATACATACGGGCTGCCCGTGGTGATTACCAACTGTTCGAACAACTACGGGCCATACCAGTTTCCCGAAAAGCTCATCCCGGTGACGATTCAAAGCGTGCTCGGGCGAAAGCCGGCGCCGGTCTATGGCGACGGGATGAACGTGCGGGACTGGCTCTATGTGCGGGACCATGCGGAGGCCCTGTGGCTGGTCCTCAACCGGGGAGGCGTGGGCGAGACTTACAATATCGGTGGCCACAACGAATGGGCCAACCTTCGCATCGTGGAACTGATTTGCGACCTCATTGATGAGATGGCGCCGCACTTGGGCGGCAATTCCCGCAAGCTCATCACTTTTGTCAAAGACCGTCCCGGTCATGACCGCCGCTATGCCATTGATGCCTCGAAGATGAAGAGGGAATTGGGTTGGGCGCCTGCTCACCAGTTCGAGCAGGGGATCCGTGAAACGGTGCGGTGGTATCTGGAGAACCAACCCTGGGTGCAGTCTGTTTTGGGCCATGCCGTACCGCACGTTTGATCTTCACGAGACGGCCCGCTATCTGCATCTGAGGCCGGAGGATGTCCAACGCCTGGTCAAGAACCAGGATATTCCCTTCGAACGGCACGGCGAGCGGCTGCTGTTCCGGAAAGTGGCGATCGATTCTTGGGCTTCGCAGCGCATTCTGGGAATGGAGGGCAGGCGGCTGGTGGATTATCACGAAAACACTTCTCGCGGGATACGCCAGGTCAGCCCCAGCGAGGCTATCATGCCGGGCTTAATCCGCCCCAGCTTTATTGATCCGGCACTTAAGGCAAAGACCAAGTCCTCAGTCCTGCGCGCGTTGACGCGGCTTGCCGAGGCAACGAGCTTGCTTTGGGACGCCCCGGGCCTGCTCCAGAGCCTTGAAGGGCGCGAGGCCCTATGCTCGACTGGCGTGCCAGGTGGTGTTGCCTTCCCGCATCCCCGCAGCCCGGATCCCTTCCTTATGGAATCATCCTTCATCGTGCTGGGGCGGAGTGCGCAGGCGATTCCATTTGGGGCCTCGGATGGACGCGAAACCGACCTCTTTTTCCTGATCTGCTGCAAGGAGGACCGTCTCCACCTCCATACTTTGGCCCGGCTCTGTTTAATGGCCCAGAAAACCGAACTGCTTGAGCAACTGCGCCAGACATCGGATACAGAGGCGCTTCACCAAACCATCATCCGCTCGGAAGAGGCGGTGATTGGAGCGCCCGGGGCACGAGCCTGAGGGGGGCCTCGGCAGGTCGATTGATGGATTGGTGGATTGGAGGATGGCAAATAGTCCATCGCGCCGCCTCTTGGCGCGCTCCCAGAACTGGCCCACTCATCCACCTCCTTCCGGCTAACTGCCCGTTGGTTTGGGCGCACCGAGAGGAGTGGTGTCTCGATCGGGCCGGTGGATCCCCAGCTTCTCCATCAGCTCGTAGAGAGTTGGACGGCTGATGCCTAGCTCAGCCGAGGCGGGTGCAATCTTGCCGCCATGCTTGTTCAGTGCCTGGAGGATCATGGCCCTTTCAACCGCCTCGCGTGCCTCCTTGAGACTCGTTCCGGAAGGGGTGGTGAGCGAATCCGCCAGTTCCAGGTCCTCGGCTTTCAGCCGCCTGCCCTCGGCCATGATGACGGCGCGCTTTATCCGGTTCTCCAGCTCACGCACATTTCCGGGCCAGGAATGCCGTGTGAGCGCCTTGATAGCCTCCTGGTCGAAGGCCAGGTTTTCGCGTCCGTTTTCCGCGGCGAAGCGGCGCAGGAATTCATGGGC
>JBJKSV010000339.1:0-5902 GCA_046703605.1 Limisphaerales bacterium | reverse complement strand
CGAGAACTCGTTTAGTATTCAAGACGGGAAAAATTCAGAAATGCGAGGTTTTGCCGGGACGGGGTGCATGAGCGATTGCGGAAGGAGGCCGGCCCAAATTCATCGTGCGACTTCTGAGAGCAACCGGCCTTCACCGTTGTAGAGCTCGACCCGCAGAGCCATGCGTCCCAGCGCGTGGGTGGCGCAGGACAGGCAGGGGTCGTAGGCTCGGATGGCGACCTCGATACGGTTGTGCAGGCCCTCGGTGATGCAGGGTTTGCCGGAGAGGAAATCCTTGGCGACCTTCGTAACCGCCCGTTTCATCGGTTCGTTGTTGTTGGTGGTCGAGACGATGAGATTGCACATCGTGATCTCATCGTTGCTGTTGACGCGATAATGGTGGAAGAGGGTGCCGCGGGGGGCCTCGAGCACGCCCACGGCTTCCTCCCGGCGCGGACCCCGAGTGAGCAGGTCCTCGCCTTGCAAGTCGGGATCGTTGAGCAGGTCGCGGATTGTTTCAACAGCATGGAGCAACTCAATCATGCGCGCCCAATGATAGCACAAGGTAACGTTGTTGGGGTGTCCGTGGGTAAGAGCCATGTATTCCCGACGCGCCGCCTCGGCCTCGGGCGTCGGGATAAAAGCGCAGGTGTTCAGACGCGCCAGCGGGCCGACACGATACCACCCCTTTTCGGGACCCAGCGGCCGGATGAAGGGGAATTTCATGTAGGACCAGGGACGAACCTCCTCCCCTACGACTTCAAGATAGCGTTGGCAGTCGATGTCCTGCACCAACCGTTCGCCGTCCTTGTCGATGGCGCGGAGAAGGCCATCATACAAGTCCATGGCGCCGTCCCCCTCGCGGACAATGGAGAGGTGGTTGGAGTCGAAGGAGCCGAAGGTGAGCAGTTCGACGAGGTGGCTCATGGTGAAATCGCGGGCGAGCTTTACGGCCTTGCGGCCCCAATCGAGCATTTGTGGGAGATCTTTGAGGAGGGCGTCGCGCTCGGCAACAGACAGGTTCTTGTTGACACCGCCTGGAACAGCGCCCGTGCCATGGATCTTCTTGCCGGCCGTGGCGCGGATGACTTCCTGGCCGAAGCGGCGCATCATGACGCCCTGGACAGCCAATTCCGGATACTTGGCCGCGACCGCCAAAACGTTGCGGTGTTGGGGCGGCGCGTCAAAGGCGCTCAACGCGGTGTCATCGGTGCCGAAGAGCAGGTCTGGACTGGACAGGTGGAAAAAGTGCAGAGCGTGGCTTTGGAGGATCTGGCCGTGATGCATCAGGCGCCGGATCTTCTCGGCCGTCGGTGTCAGGCGCTCGCCTCCGACGATGCGGTCCATGGCCTTGGCGGCCGCAAGATGATGGCTCACCGGGCATATCCCGCACAGGCGCTGAGCAATGACCGGGGCCTCCCAGTAGGGGCGTCCGAGGATAAACCGTTCGAAGCCGCGGAACTCGACAATGTGCAGGCGGGCCTCAGCCACTTCATCATGTTCGTCGAGCCGAATGGTGACTTTTGCGTGCCCCTCGATTCGGGTGACGGGTTCGATGGTGTATTTGCGGGCTTTGCCCGGAGAGATTGGTGTCGTGGTCATGGCGTCGGGGGCTTGGTTTGGATGCTTCACCAGTGGGTAGGGCGCGCGGTCCTGTGCGCGCCGCCGCCGTGCGCACAACCGGCAGCATTCAGCGGTCCTGCGGCGCGCAGAGGTCTGCGCGCCCTATCCACAGAGTGTCGCCGTTTGATAGGTGGCATGAAATGTTGGGGTTCAGTCATATTTCAGGGTCTCATAGGCCAGCTTGACAGGCTGGCCTGTGAGGAGGGCGACCACGGTGTCCCAGATGGCGTCAGCGGGCGGCGGGCAACCGGGGATAAAATAATCGATTTTCACCACCTCGTGGCAAGGATAGACGCGGGTGAGCAGGAGGGGGAGCTCGGGGTCGTTGGGGATAATGCCGCCGGGATTCCACAGACCGGGGGTTTTGAGATAGGCCTGTTCCAGGCATTCGCGCACCGGGATATGGTTGCGCATGGCTGGGATGCCGCCGTTGATGGCGCAGTCGCCCAGGCCCACCAGAAGGCGGCAATGCTTCCGGAAATCCTCCAGAACATGGACATTGTCCTCGTTGCAGCAACCTCCTTCGATAAGCCCAATCTCGCAGGCGCCGGTGAACTCTTTATAGTCGTTAATGGGGGAACGGTCGAATTCGACCAGCTCAGCCAATTTGAGCACCCGTTCGTCAATATCCAGAAGGGACATGTGGCAGCCGAAGCAGCCGGCAAGGCTGACGGTGGCGATTCGTGGTTTGGCGGTGGTGGTCACGGCGAAGGGGTGGTTTTTGGGGAGAGTTCAGTCCCGATGGGGTCATGGTCATAGGGGCGGCGGCCCACCGGGGTGGCATAGCCGACACGCTTCTTCATCAGGGCGCCGACGGGGCAAGACGCAGTGACCTGGTCGGTCAGTTCAAGCCCGGTGCGCGCCAGTTCTTCGCCGTTGACCTGGAGCCGTTTTTTGTGTCCCCGGCCCACGAACTGGAATACGTTCTTGTGATCCAATTCATGCGAGGCGCGGACGCAACGCCCGCAGAGGATGCAACGATTGTGGTCCAGAAAGACATCCGGGTGAGAGAGGTCCACCGGGCGGTCCGGGTTGAGGAGCGGGAATTGGGGCGCAGTGATGCCAAAGCGATAGGCAAGGGCCTGGAGTTCGCAGAAGCCGCTCTTCTCGCAGAACATGCAGAAATGGTTGCCTTCAACCAGCAGCATGTCGATGATGGCGGTGCGGAACTGGCGGATTTCCTCCGTCTCGTTCTCGACCACCATCCCCTCGGAAATGGTCTGGACGCACGCCGCCTGAATGCGCCCGTTGACACGCACCGAGCACACCCTGCAACTGCCCTGCACAATGAGGTTCTTGTAAGCGCACAGATGCGGGATATAAATGCCCGCCGCCTCCGCCGCTTTGAGGATCGTCTGGCCCGGCTCGCCGGTTATCGGCTGGCGGTCGATTGTGATCGTAACTGTATTTTTCATCGAGCAAAGGCGACAACCACGAATTGACACCAATTTCTAGACATACTGAGACATGCGCCCGACCCGCAGCTCCGAATCGACCACCGCCTTGGAGAGGTCGAAGGTGGACAGCAATCCGGGTTTGCGCTGGCTGACGAGGTCTGAATAGAGGTCACGGAAGTTCTCCAGCGCGCCCAGGACGGGGTTGGGCGCGGCCTGGCCCAGGCCGCAACGGCTGGTCTGAATGATGATGTTCGAGAGCCGTCGCATGTAATCAAGGTCGGCCGGTTCGCCCGCGCCGCTGACCACCTTGTGGACCGCCTTTTTGAGCAGGACCAGGCCCACCCGGCAGGGCGTGCAGTGTCCGCAGCTTTCCTCGATGAAGAAGTCCAGGTAGTGTTCGGCGATCTCCAGTTTGTTACGGGCCCGGTTGAAGATGAGGATCGCCCCGCAGGTGGCGAGGTCGTCATAGCAGATGCGTCCCCCGAACCGCTCCGGGCCGATCATCTGGCGGCAGGGGCCGCCGATGAGCATCGCCCCGGGATTATCCGCCTCGGCCATTTCCAGCACCTCGCTGGCAGGGATGCCGAAGGGCACCTCATACACACCGGGTTTGCGGCAGTCGCCACAGACCGACAGCAGCTTTGTGCCTCTCGTGCCCTCGGAGCCCATTGCCGCGAACCAGTCCGCCCCCCTTTCCAGGATCCGAGCGACGGCACTGAACGTCTCGACGTTATTGACGATAGTCGGACCTCCCAGGTAGCCTGCCTGCGCGGGAAAGGGAGGCCGGTTTTTCGGGTCGCCGCGCAAGCCTTCACAGGAGCTAATCAGGGCGGTCTCCTCGCCGCAGACATAAGCCCCAGCCCCCAACTGAATACGGATGTCAAAATCAAAGCCGGCCCGGCCCAGGACGTTGCGTCCGAGCAGACCCTGATTGCGCCGTTGCTCCAGCATCTGCTCCAGAAACGCGCGCAGGTAGGCATACTCGCCTCGCAGATAGACGATGCCGGTGCCGCTCCCAATGCCGTAGCCGGCGATGGTCATCCCCTCAAAGACCTGGCCGGCGCGCTCGGTCAAGAGCACCCGATCCTTAAAGGTACCCGGTTCGCCCTCGTCCGCATTGCACAGGACATACCGCTTCGGGCCGGGGGCCTGGCGAGCGAATTCCCACTTCTGCCCGGTCGGAAAACCGGCTCCGCCGCGCCCGCGCAGCCTCGAGGCAGAGATGGTTGCAACGACTTTATCCGGAGTTTGGTCGAGGGCTTTCTGAAGAGCGGCGCCGGGTTCGAACCCGTCAAAATGGACCGGTCCGCGCCGCCGGATATTGTTCCGCACCATGGAATGGACCAGCGGATTGGCGTTGTTGCCGTCCCCGACCATGGTGATGAGCTGAGGCGGATCGAGATGGCGTCTTAGATCGCGAACAACCTGCCGGGCCCGCTCCGGGGTCAAGTTGGGAACCACCACCTGGTTGATGAGGGCGGCGGGCGCTTGATCGCTCATTCCGATGCAAGGGGTGTGAGTCAGGGTGATGGCGCCATCCGAAGTGGTTTCGCCCATCGTGACCCCCAGTTCCTTTGCCATGGCGTCGGCCACTGCTTCATAGCCCTTCATCCAATCGACAATGTCGTTGCAGAGGCGAATAACGACCTGGCCCTGGGGTTTAACTGAGAGGAAGGAGTAAAAGGTCACGACGCTCTCCACCTCCACGCGTTGGGTGTTGACCGTTCGCGCGATAACCTCCATCGCCTCAGCGGAGACGCAGCCCAAGCGCTGCTGGACCGCGATGACGATGTCCATCATTCGATGGCGGTCGCACCCGTACCGCCGGCAGGTTTCTTCAACGACTGCGGCAACCGCTTGTCTCATGGTCCCTATTTAGCTCGGATCGAATGAATAAGCAACAGGAAATCTACGATATTTAAGGATTAGTTAATTGTGCGGCGTCTATAAGTCGATACTTGCACCGCAGCTCAGAAACAGCTATTGCCACGATGCAACGGCCGCCCAGCACGCCGGCTCCAGGTCGTGCGGTGTGAAAGGCCGCGAAACTCAGAGGCGGCTCTCCGCCGGGGGGGTGTCGGCTGCCGGCAACACGATCCAAAACCGGCTTCCTTTTCCAGGCGCGGACTCGACGCCGACGGCGCCGCCCATGCGCTCGAGGGATTTGCGCACGATAGCCAGGCCGATGCCGCTGCCTTCGTATTCCGAGGTGGAATGGAGCCGCTCAAAAATGCCGAATATTTTCTGCTGAAGGTCCTGCGGGATGCCAATGCCGTTGTCTTGGATCCAGATTCGAATCCTGCCGTCCAGCGGCTCGCTCCAAACGCGGACTCTCGGAAAGACGCCTGGGTTGACGAATTTCACTGCGTTGCCCAATAGGTTGGAGAGGCATTGAGCCAGAGCGGAGCGTTGCGCCTTAACCGGGGGCATAGGCTCCTGAAGGGTGATTGATGCCCTTGCAGGCTGCAACTCTGGCGCGTCGCGGATGATCTCACGGAGCAGCGACGCCGGCGCGACCGATTCGGGCCGCAATGGTTCACGCGAGATGCGACTGAAGGCCAGCAGGTCCTCCATGAGACGGTCCATTCGCTGGGCGGCGACAATGACGCGGTTGAGCAAGTCCTTTCCGTCTTCGGGCAGGTTGGTGGCATGGTCCTCCAGGCAGATAGCGGTGAAGTTGCGGATGGTCCGCAGCGGCGCGCGCAAGTCATGTGAGAGGGTGTAACCGAAGGTCTCCAGGTCCTCAATGGTCTGTTGGAGCGCGGCCGTCCGCTCCCGAACGCGCTGTTCGAGATCATCCTTTGCCCGGGCCAACTTCTCTATGGCCTCTTGCAAGGCGGTCTGACTCTGAGCCAGAGCGCGCTGTTCGGCGACTCGCTCCGAGATGTCCCGAAGGATGACTG